>SSSX01000362.1 GCA_015657735.1 Zoogloeaceae bacterium | reverse complement strand
GCGGCGTTATGCGGGCATCGTGCCGGGAGGTCGCGGCGCAGGGCGGGGAGGGGGAATGGCGGCCCGGCGCCGCCGCCGGTGACGGCGGGCGCCGGGGCGCGACCGTCGCCGGATGGCGACGGCCCGCGCAAGCCGGGCGTCAGCGCAGGCGGCTGCGGTAGCTGCGGCTGCGGCCGGACACGGGGTCGTCCGGCTGCAGCACGTTGTCGCGGGTGTGGTGGCGCAGGTGGGCCAGCGCGCCGTGGCGGCCGCGGCGGTTCAGTTTGGCGTCGTCGATGCTGCCCAGCGGCAGGTCGTCGCCGGCGGCCTGCAGGGCGTGCAGCAGTTCGAGTCCGCGGGCCCACGGGCCGTGGCCGGAGTCGACGTTGATGTGGCCGGCGGCGCCGATTTCTTCGAGGTGGCTGCCCCAGCAGTCGGCCCAGTAGGCGGCCGAGGTGAAGCGGACCCACGGGTCGTTGGTGCTGGCGACGACCAGACTCGGAGCGCCGAGGGGCTGGCGCGGAATGGCGCTGGCGAGACTCATCGGCTCGGGGTGGGTGCCGCTGTCGCGCAGGCCGCGGGGGGTGAAGCGTTCGGGGTCGGCCGGGGCGACGAGCATCAGCCCGGCGACCCGCTCGCCGCGGTCGGCGGCGGCGACGACCGACGCCAGGCACCCGAAGCTGTGGGCGACCACCCACACCGGTCCCGGCGCACGGTCGATGGCGTCGCGGACGGCCTGGGCCCAGCGGGCCAGCACGGGTTGTGCCCAGTCGATGTCGGGGACGCGCCGGGTGTCGGGCAGTTGCCGCTCGAGCCAGCTTTGCCAGTGGTCGGGCCCGCTGCCGTGCAGGCCGGGAACGATGAGGGTGGTGTGGTGCATGGGCGTGGAGGCGAAGCCGCCGGTTTCCGTGATTAGCGGACGTTGATCTGGTCGAAGACGCCGCCGTCGGCGAAGTGGGTTTTCTGGGCGACGGTCCAGCCGCCGAACACCTCGTCGATGGTGAACAGCTTGACCGGCGCGAACTGTTTGGCGTACCTGGCGGCGATCTTGGGGTCGCGGGGGCGGTAGTAGTTGTCGCCGGCGAGGGTCTGGCCTTCCGGCGAGTAGAGGTACTCGAGGTAGGCGGTGGCAACCTTGCGGGTGCCGCGCTTGTCGACGACCTTGTCGACGATGCTGACCGGCGGTTCGGCGAGGATCGACACCGACGGCGTGACGAGATCGAATTTGTCGGGGCCGAGCTCCTTGATGGCCAGGTAAGCCTCGTTTTCCCAGGCGATCAGCACGTCGCCGATGCCGCGCTCGACGAAGGTGGTGGTCGCGCCGCGGGCGCCGGAATCGAGCACCTTGACGTTGGCGAAGAGTTTCTTGACGAAATCCTTGGCGGTGGCGTCGCTGCCGCCCGGCAGCTTGAGGGCGTAGCCCCACGCGGCGAGGTAGTTCCAGCGCGCGCCGCCGGAGGTTTTGGGGTTGGGGGTGATCACCGCGACGCCAGGCCTGGCGAGATCGTTCCAGTCGCGGATCTGCTTCGGATTGCCCTTGCGGACGACGAAGACGATGGTCGAGGTGTAGGGCGAGGCGTTGTGGGGCAGGCGTTTCTGCCAGTCGGCCGGGATCAGCCTGGCCTTGTCGGCGAGGGCGTCCACGTCGTAGGCGAGGGCCAGTGTGACGACGTCGGCCTCGAGGCCGTCGATGACCGAGCGGGCCTGCTTGCCAGAGCCGCCGTGGGACTGTTTGACGGTGACGGTTTCATTGGTCTTGTTCTTCCAGTACTTGGCAAAGGCGGCGTTGAAGTCCTGGTAGAGCTCGCGGGTCGGGTCGTAGGAAACGTTGAGGAGGGTCGCGTCGGCGCGGGCGGCGCCGATCAGTCCGGTGGCGAGAAGGGCGGCGAGGAGGCCGCCGGCGAGGCGTCGGGAATGCATGGCATTTTCCTTGGAAGCGTTGTTGGATGAAGCGAGTCTAGGGATGACCCGTCATTCAACGAACCAAGAAAAATGGAGAAGCTA
Source organism: Zoogloeaceae bacterium (assembly GCA_015657735.1). Lineage (GTDB taxonomy): Bacteria > Pseudomonadota > Gammaproteobacteria > Burkholderiales > Rhodocyclaceae > Zoogloea. Next base: position 5,627 of record SSSX01000362.1, on the reverse strand, counting down.
ATCAGCGGGAGTGGAATGGAGGAAATGAGGGAACGGAGCCGATCAGCTGCCGGCGCGCTTGCGCACGCATTCGACGTAGGCCCGGCCGTCGAGCGGTGCCTTGTCGCGCTGGGCGCGCCAGATGGTTTCGCCGAGGCATTCGAGGACATCGTGCAGCGCGGCGTGGCGGTCGCCGTGCCTGGTCTGGGCCTGTTCGAAGGCTTCGCGGATGCCCGGCGGCTGGTTGATCGACAGCTGTTCCTCGATGGCCAGATGCAGCGACAGGTGCAGGAAGGGATTGATCTGGCCGTCGTCGACGCTGAAATCCTTGTGGACGCCGTCCGGGTCGTCGAGCAGCGGGTGGTATTCGGGGTGGTGGGCGACCAGGTCGGCGGCGACGATTTCGAGCTGGGTCAGGACTTCGCGGTTCTTGTGCTTGCGCCAGGCGTCGACGAAGAACTGGCGGGCCTGGTCTCGGGAGGGGTCGAACATGATGGGGGGCTTTCTGGCGGCGCGTGTGTCGTCGGGGGCTGGAAGGGGGCGGGCGAATGAATTCGCCCCTGCGGAGACTTCAGTCGGTCTTGTCGCGATAGAGGCACAGGTCGCGGATGATGCATCCGCCGCACCTGGGTTTGCGGGCGACGCAGACGTAGCGGCCGTGAAGGATCAGCCAGTGGTGGGCGTCGCGCAGGAATTCCCTGGGGATGCGGCGCAGCAGGCGTTTTTCGACTTCGAGCACATCCTTGCCGGGGGCCAGACCGGTGCGGTTGGCAAGACGGAAGATGTGGGTGTCGACGGCCATCGTCGGCTCGCCGAAGATGGTGTTGAGCACCACGTTGGCGGTCTTGCGGCCGACGCCGGGCAGGGCTTCGAGGGCGTCGCGGTCGTTGGGCACTTCGCCGCCATGGCGTTCGAGGAGCAGGCGGGCGAGCTGCGCGGTGTTCTTCGCCTTGTTGCGGAACAGGCCGATGGTCTTGATCTGCTCGGCGATGCCGGCTTCGCCCAGATCGGCCATCGCCTCGGGCGTCGGTGCGAGGGCGAAGAGCTTGCGGGTGGCGACGTTGACGCCCTTGTCGGTGGCCTGGGCGGACAGCACGACCGCCACCAGCAGCTGGAAGGGTGTCGCGTATTCGAGTTCGGTGGTCGGCTGCGGGTTGGCGGCCTGCAGGCGACGAAAGGTTTCCGCGACCGCCGCGAGGCGCATGTCGGGCATCAGGCGGTTTCGGGGGCGCCGGCGGCCGGCGGATTGGCGTGGAGGCGGGCCAGCTTGCGGGCTTCCAGCCAGTTGCGGCCGGCAATCAGGCAGCCGAGGGCGAAGAAGGCGCCGGGGGGCAGGATGAAGGTAAGGAAGCCGGGATAGTCGGCACCGAAGACGTTGATCTCGTGGGCGCCGGGAATGACCATCTCGATGCCCGAAAACAAGGTGCCGTTACCGACGAACTCACGGACTGCGCCGAGGATCGTCAGCACCAGCGTGGCGCCGAGGCCCATCATGGCGCCGTCGAGGGTCGACGCGATGGGCTCGTTCTTGGCGGCGAAGGCTTCGATACGGGCGAGCACGATGCAATTGGTGACGATAAGCGGGATGAAGATGCCGAGCACCAGGTAGAGGGAGTGCAGATAGGCGTTCATGGCGAGATCGACCACCGTCGTCAGGGCGGCGATGATCAGGATGAACACCGGGATGCGGATTTCGTACGGGATGAAGTTGCGCAGCAGGGCGACGGCGAGATTCGACATGGCCATCACCAGCACGGTGGCGAGGCCAAGGCTGACCGCGTTGACGATGTTGGTCGTGATGGCCAGCGTCGGGCACATGCCGAGTATCTGGACGACGCCCGGGTTCTGCTTCCACCAGCCATTCCAGGCGATTTCACGGTAGGCTCGAAAATCCATGGTTCGCTCCTGATGTCAGAGGGGGGCGCCGCTCGCCGCAGCAAACAGGCGATCATGGTTGGTCGTGGCGTAGCGGGCGGCACGGGCAACGGCGTTGGTGACGGCACGGGCGCTGATCGTCGCGCCGGTATGGCTGACGATCTGGCCGCCGTCCTTCTTCACCTTCCACTGGTCGAGTGGAAGTGTGGCCGGGGCCAGGCCAGTGAACTGGCTGATCCACGGCGACTTTTTGTCCTTGTCCTTCTTCGGATCGATGTAGTCGCCGAGGCCCGGTGTTTCGCGGTGGGCGACGACGCGCACGCCGGATACGCTGCCGTCCGACTTGATGGCGATGATCAGCTCGATGTTGCCGCTGTAACCGTCGGGGGCGGTGGCTTCGAGGAGCAGTGCGGCGGGCGCGCCGGCCTTGCGGGCGCGGTAGACCTTGCCGCCGCGGTCGAGGCCCAGTTCGCGGGTCGGGCCGAGCTGGACGAAATCGTCGAGCAGGGTGTTGTCGTAGGTGTCGCCAGGCAGAACCTCGCCGATCAGCTTCATCTTTTCCTCGTTGGCGGAGGCTTCGATTTCGTGCTGGGTGGCCTGATAGGTGAAGGCCATGACGGCGGTGAACGCAGCGGTGAAGAACGTCATGACCACCGCGGTGCGGGTCGACAGGCCGATGATTGTCGTTTCGCTCATGGCCTCAGTCCTTCTTGTGTCCGAAAACCGGCGCCTGGGTATTCATGTCGATCAGCGGCACGAGGATGTTCATCAGCAGGGTGGCGAAGGCGATGCCGTCGGGGTAGGCGCCGAAGACGCGGATGACGTAGGTCAGGATCGCCGCGCCGGCGGCGAACAGCAGTTTGCCGCGCGGCGTGGTGGCGCCCGAAACGGGGTCGGTGAGGATGAAGAAGGCGCCGAGCATCGCGCCGCCGGAGGCGAGGTGGAACAGCGGCGAGGCGAAGCCGTCGGGCCGCATGCCCCACAGCAGGCCGGCGCAGACGAACAGTGCGGCGCAGAACGCGGCCGGAATGTGCCACGTGATGATGCGGCGCTGGATCAGCCACAGGCCGCCGACGAGGTAGCCGAGGGCGATCCACTCGCTGCCCTTGCCGCCGAGCAGGCCAAAGGCCGGGCCGTCCATGAGCTGGCCGGTACGCAGGCCGTGGAGCTGGGAGTCGGGGCTGGCGGCGCTGCGCAGCGCGGTGCGCAGCGCATCGAGCGGCGTGGCGCCGGTGATGGCGTCGACCTCGCGCAGCCCGCCGAAGATCAGTTTGAGCTGGGTGCCGAAATCCAGCTGGCCGGCGGCCGGCCACTGCGACATCAGCGCCGGGTAGGCGACGATCATCAGGCAGAAGGCGGCCATCGCCGGGTTGAAGGGGTTCTGGCCGAGGCCGCCGTACAGCTGCTTGACGACAACCACCGCGAGCAGGGTGCCGGTGACGGTCAGCCACCACGGGACGATCGGCGGGAAAGTCAGGGCGATCAGCCAGGCGGTGACGATGGCCGAGAGGTCGGTGAGAAAGAGCGCCTTGGGTTTGCCGCGGATCGCCAGCATCGCGGCTTCGCCGGCCAGTGCGGCGGCGCTGGCGATGAGGAGCTGCACGAGGATGCCGGCGCCGAAGAACCAGACGTAGGCGGCGATGCCGGGCACGAGGGCGAGCAGCACCTGAAGCATGACGCTCTGGACGCTGGCCGGCTTGCGGACGAAGGGGGAGTTGTTCATCGGGGTGGGGGCGGCGGCGGGGCTCAGGCGTCCGGCTTGCCGGCGGCGGGTTTGGCGGGCGGGGCCGCGGTTTCCCGGCGGGCATCGACGGCGGCGATGTTGGCCTGGACTTCGGGGGCCAGATTGTCGGTGTTCTTCGGGGCGACCTGGGCTTTCTGCTGACGTGCCTTTTCCATCGCGGCTTCGATCAGCGCGCGCTTGGCGTCATCGGCCGAGGGCTTGGGCTTGGCCGCCGGTGCGTCGGCTTCGGCCGCAGCCGGCGCGGCAGCGGTGTCGCCGGCGACCTTTTCGCGGGTGGCGGCGGCCTTGGCGGCGAGCTTGTCGGCCTTTTCCTGCTTCTCGCGTTCCTGGCGGAAGTTCTTGAACTCGAAACGGTCACGGGCCGAGTCGGCGGAATCCTTCTCGCGCTCGCGCGCCCAGATCTCGCTTTTCGAGAAGCGGAAGTAATCGACCAGCGGGATGTGCGACGGGCACACGAAGCTGCAGCAGCCGCATTCGATGCAGTCGAAGAGGTGGTATTCCTGGGCCTTGCCGAAATTCTTCGAGCGCGAGAACCAGTACATCTCGAACGGGGCGAGGTCGGCCGGACAGGCCTTGGCGCATTCGCCGCAGCGGATGCACGGCATTTCGGGTGGCGGCGGCGGGAACAGCGCCGGACTGCCGACCAGGATGCAGTTGGTGGCCTTGACGACCGGCACGTCGAAGCCGGGCAGGCGCACGCCCATCATCGGGCCGCCCATGATGTAGCGGTCGGTATCGGCGCGCGGGCCGGCAAGGCGCACCACGTGATCCATCGGCGTGCCGATGAGGACGTCGTAGTTGCGCGGGGCGGCGACGTTGCCGGCTACGGTGACGACGCGGGAGATCAGCGGCCGGCCGTGTTCGAGGGCTTCGAAGATGCTGTAGGCGGTGCCGACGTTGAAGCACTGCACGCCGAAATCGGTGGAACGGCGGCCGTGGGGAACTTCGATGCCGGTGAGGACGCGGATCAGCTGCTTGGCCCCGCCGGCCGGGTAGCGGGTGGGGATGGCGACCGCTTCGATGCCTTTCTCGCCGCTGGCCGCGATGGCCGCGCGGACCGCGGCGACGGCTTCCGGCTTGTTGTCCTCGATGCCGATCAGGACTTCTTCGGCGTGCAGCATGTGGCGCATCGCGACGATGCCCTTCAGCATGTCGGCGGCGCGTTCGCGCATCAGCAGGTCGTCGCAGGTGATGAAGGGTTCGCACTCGGCGCCGTTGATGACCAGCGTCTTCAGCGCGCCGTTCTTGCCGGGCTTGAGCTTGGCGTAGCTCGGGAAGACCGCGCCGCCGAGGCCGACGACGCCGGCATCACGCAGGTAGTCGCGCAGTTCGTCGGGCGGCGTGCTGCGGTAGTTGATCTTTTCGAGTTCGCCCCAGGCGTCCTCGCCGTCGGGTTCGATGACCACCGACAGCGTGGTGAGGCCCGAGGTGTGAGGCATGATCGCCGGGGCCACGTCGCGGACGATGCCCGACGTGGAGGCGTGCACCGCCGATGACAGGCTGCCGTCGGCGCCACCGATGCGCTGTCCCTTGAAGACCCGGTCGCCCGGCGCCACCAGCGGCCGCGGATGACCGCCGACCGCCTGGTGCAGCGGGATCGCCAGGCGCTCGGGCAGCGGCACCGCGGCGATCGGCGCGGTGGTGGATTGGGTCTTGTTGGTGTGCGGCTTGACGCCGCCGTGGAACTTGAAGAGTTTGCGGAGCATGTCAGGCCTCGTGCCGGGAGGCTGCGGCGCGGATGGGGTGCGGTCGTTTCATTTCAGGCGGCCCTGGCCTTGATTTCGAAGACCGGGTAACGCCATTTCCAGGTGTCCACGGTCTCGACTATCGCTTCCATCGCGATGCAGTCGACCGGGCACGGCGCGAGGCACAGTTCGCAACCGGTGCATTCGGCGGCGACCACGGTGTGCAGCTGCTTGGCGGCGCCGACGATCGCATCGACCGGACAGGCCTGGATGCACAGGGTGCAGCCGATGCAGGTCTGCTCGTCGATGACGGCCACCGACTTGGGTTTTTCGATGCCGTGTTC
>SSSX01000361.1 GCA_015657735.1 Zoogloeaceae bacterium | reverse complement strand
CGCCGACATGGCGGGAAGAACCAGGACCGAAGTCTGATAGCCGCTGGCGATCAGGCCGAAAGCGCCGAAGCGGAAGGGGCCGAGCTCGAGCGGCATCCACCGTCCGCCGACGTAGAAGGTGTTGCGGTCGTAGCTGTTGCGGAGGTAGCCGGCGACGGCGACCCACGGCGTGCCGCTGAATTCGCGTTCGAGTCCGACGCCCGGGTTGACCTCGCGCCAGTTGCGGCGGTCTGGCTGGAAGTGGTGCGACAGGCCGGAGACGGCCAGCCAGTCACGGTGCGGGGCGGTGTTGAAGTCGTCGAGAGCGGGCGCGGCGCGGGCCGTGCACGCCCAGGCCGCCAGCGGGGCGAGGACGAGGGCGCGAAAAAGAGGGGTCATCGTTTCAGTCGAGGCGGGCCAGATCGGCATCGGTGAGGGTTTGCCACTGACCGCCGACGCGCCCCTGGATCGGTCGGAAGCGTGCCTTGTAGGCCATCTTGCGGCTGTCGCGGATCCAGTAGCCGAGGTAGAGGTAGGGCAGTCCGAGTTCGCGGCACACTTCGATCTGCCACAGCACGCCGAACGTGCCGAGGCTGCCGCCGGCGATGTCCGGGTCGTAGAAGGTGTAGACGCTGGACAGTCCGTCGGTGAGGCAGTCGATGACGCTGACCATCCGCAGGACACCGTTGTCGCGGAATTCGACCAGGCGGCTGTCCACGTGGCTTTGCAGCAGGAAGTGGGCGTACTGCTCGCGGTTGTCCTGGTCCATGCCGCCGCCGGCGTGGCGGCTGGCCTGGTAGCGCTGGTAAAGGGCGTAGTGCTCCTCGACGAACTCGAGGGGCATTTCCCGCGGCAGCAGGTGAGCGTGGCCGCTCCAGGCGCGGCGCTGGCTGCGGTTGGGGCGGAACGCCGCGACCGGAATGCGGACCGGCACGCACGAGCGGCAGGCGTCGCAGTAGGGCCGGTACGTGAAGATGCCGCTGCGGCGGAAACCGCTGCGCACGAGTTCGCTGTAGAGGGGGGTATCGATGAGGTGGCTGGGCGTGGCAACCTGGGAACGGGCCTGCCGGTCAGGCAGGTAGGAGCACGCGTAGGGGGCGGTGGCGTAGAACTGCAGCAGCGAGTAGGGGTAATCCTTGAGCATCGTGCGCTACGTCCAGGGGGCCT
>SSSX01000360.1 GCA_015657735.1 Zoogloeaceae bacterium | reverse complement strand
TGCATCGCGACCCCGTGGCGGATCTTGATCTCCTCGGCATCGGCGGTCGGGGTGCGCAGCGCGACGGCGATGTCGTTGGTCACCTGGTCGCCGGCGATCGGAATCACCGCGGTGTGGCGGATCGCGCCCTGGGTGAACACCGCCAGATCGGTGGTGCCGCCGCCGACATCGACGAGGCACACCCCCAGCTCCTTCTCGTCCTCGGACAAGGTCGCGTAGCTCGAAGCCAGCGGCTGCAGCACCAGATCGAGCACCTCGAGACCGCAGCGGCGCACGCACTTGACGATGTTCTGGGCCGCCGACACGGCGCCGGTGACGATGTGCACCTTCACCTCGAGGCGCACCCCGCTCATGCCGATCGGCTCGCGCACGCCGTCCTGGCCGTCGATGACGAATTCCTGGGTGAGGATGTGCAGGATCTGCTGGTCGGCCGGCAGCGGCATGGCGCGGGCGGTTTCGATGACGCGCTCGACGTCCATCGGCGACACCTCCTTGTCCTTGATCGCCACCATCCCGTTGGAGTTGAAGCTGCGGATGTGGCTGCCGGCGATCCCGGTGTACACATCGCGGATCTTGCACTCCGCCATCAGCTCGACTTCCTGGATGACCCGCGAAATAGCGTCGACGGTGGCCTCGATATTGACCACCACGCCCTTCTTCAGACCGGACGACGGCTGCGAGCCGAGGCCGACGACCTCCATGCGGCCATCCGGCTTGAGCTCGGCGACGACACAGGTGATCTTGGAGGTGCCGATGTCGAGGCCGACGATCAGTTCCTTGTATTCTTTGCTCATCACTTCCCTTTTTTGCTGTCTTGCTTGCCCGACGGCTCGGCGGACGCGATCGGCCGGAGGGCAAAACCACTGGGGTAGCGGAGATCCACCACCGCCACATTCATGTTCAGATTGGCGCGCGCGCGCGGGTAATAGCCGACGAAGCGGGCCAGTCGTTCGTCGATGGGCGCCTTGGGCTGGTCGTGCCCCAGTTCGATGGTCAGACCGTCTTCCATCTTCAGCTGCCAGGCTTCCCGCGCCGACAGCGACACGCCGACCAGCTGCTTGCCGAGCGGGCCGAGCTTGCCGGAGAACTCGTCGAACTTCGCCAGCAGCACGCCCGACGAGCCTTCCGGCCCGCTGAACACCGGCATCCTGGCGTTGCTGGCGGCGGTGAAGACTTCGCCGTAGCGATTGACGAGGCGCATGTCGCCGGTTTCGCCGACGCGCCAGTAGGCCGACGCCACATGCTCCTCGAGGCGCACTTCGATGCCGCCCGGCCAGCGCCGGCGCACGTCGGCGCGACGCACCCACGGCAGCTTCTCGAAGGCGCCGCGGACGTCGTCCAGATCGACGGTGAAGAAGTTGCCGCGCAGCGACGAACGCGCCGCGTATTCGAGCTGGGCGGTGGTCACCTGGGCCAGCGGCGTGGTGACCACGACTTCCTTCAGCGGGTACACCGGCAGCCGCGACAGCGCCGCCACCGCGGCATAGCCGAGCCCGGCGGCGCCGACGACCATCAGCACATCGGAGATCAGGTTGAGGAGCTGGGGACGGTCCCACAGCCCGTTTCCGTTGCCGGCACCGGCCGCAGCACCGCGCACCGGCCGCGCGGCGCGCGCGCGCTTCCCCCCGGCCGACGGCTTGGCGCCGGCCTCGGGCGGTACGTTGGAGGTGCTGCGTTCGTCAGCCAAGGCGCGCTCCGCCAAGAATCTCGAGGCACAGCGCCTCGAACGACAGCCCAGCCACCCGCGCCGACATCGGCACCAGCGAATGGTTGGTCATGCCCGGCGCGGTGTTGATCTCGAGCAGCGTGAAGCTGCCGTCGTCGCGCAGGATCAGATCGGCGCGGCCCCAGCCGCGGCAGCCGAGCACCCGGGCGCAGCGCACGATGGCGGCCTGGATCTGGCGCTCGAGGTCTTCCGGCAGGCCACTCGGGCAGAAATACTGGGTGTCGTCGGTGAAGTACTTGTTCTGGTAATCGTAGTTGCCGCCCGGCGCGACGATGCGCACCAGCGGCAGCGCGCGCTCGCCGAGGAACGGGGCGGTGAGCTCCTCACCGGTGACGAACTCCTCGGCCAGCACCAGCGAATCGTATTTGGCGGCCAGCTCCCAGGCCGCCTTCAGCTGGCCGGCCGCGGTCACCTTGGTGGCGCCCATGCT
>SSSX01000359.1 GCA_015657735.1 Zoogloeaceae bacterium | reverse complement strand
TGATGCCGACTTCGGGGCCGTAGCTCGAATAGCCAACCTTGGTGCCGGCGTGGCGGATGCCGGCCACGCCGAGGACGCCGGCGCAGTTGGCCGGCTCCTCGACAGGGCTGGTTTCGTTGCCGGCCGCGGCGACGATCAGCGTGCCGAGCGTGTGGAGCTCGGCCACCACGTCCATGTAGGCCGCGCTGCACGTGCCGGCGCCGGCCAGGCTCAGGTTGATGATGCGGGCCGGGGTGGGGTTGGCCGGCACGCCCGGCACGGCGAGGCCGGCGGCCCAGCGCATGCCGGCGATGATGTCCGAGTCGTAGCCGCCGCATTTGCCGAGCGCGCGCACCGGTAGGATGCGGGTCGCCCCGCCGATGCCGGCGATGCCGAGGTTGTTGTTGCCCTGCGCGGCGAGGATGCCGGCGACCTGGGTGCCGTGCCAGGAGCTGTTCTGGGTGCTGCTGGGGTTGCCGCACAGGCTGTTGAGGACCGGGTTGGCGAGATCGCCGGCCGACAGGTAATCGCCCGGATCGTTGGCATCGGCGTCGCGGCCGGGCTGGCCGTCGCCGGAGTTGAGGTCGTCGCCGATGAAGTCGTAACCCGGCAGCAGCCGCGCGGCGAGGTCTTCGTGGTCGTAGCGCACCCCGGTATCGACGAGGGCGACCACCACGCTGCTGCTGCCGGGGGTGATGGCCCAGGCGGCCAGCGCGTTGGTGGCGGCCGGCTGGGTTGCGTCCGCTGCGTGCAGATACCACTGGTTGCCGAACAGCGGGTCGTTGGGTGCGGCGCGGACGGTCTTGATGCGGTCCGGCACGGCGTATTCGACGTCGGCTTCCCGGGCCAGACGGGCGGCGAGGGCGTCGGAGCCGATACCGCTGGCGCGCATCACGTGAAGATCGGGTGACGGCTGGCCGACCATCGAGGCGGCAATGCCGAGGCGCTGGCCGAGGCTCTGCACGCGGCCGGCGGCCTGAATCTGCTTGAGCGGCGAGGCGGCCTTGAGCTTGACGATCACCCGCGCTTCGGGGGGCTCGCCGGCGTGGAGCGGGGCGCTCAGCACCCAACCCAGCAGGGCGGCGCAAGACATGATCCGGGTCTTCATCGGCAATCCTTGTTCTGATCTGGATCGGGGTGACAGGTGGACGGACGGGGGCTGTCGGCGCAGCGATGGCCCGTTCGCCGGCCGGGTGGGCCAGGCTAGCGCGGCGGGCCCGGGCGGCGCGGCCGGGCGGGGGTTTCGGCGGCCGGCTTGCTGTATTGCTTGAACACCCGCTTGGCGTCCTGCTCGGCGCGCAGCTGGGTGCAGATCGACGGGTCGTCGTCGTGGTCGCTGAAGTAGCCGTCGGCCTGGGCGCGCATCACCAGCTTGATGGCGGCGGCCTCGCTGAGGCCAAAACGTTCGTAGATCAGCGTCGTCACCTCGTCGAGGTGTTCTTCGTAAGTCATCGTGCTTCCGTTGCGAAGGGGAGGGCGATCCGGCCGGTCTGTGCTGCCCGCGCCGTGCGTGCCGTTTGTCGAGACGCTAGGATAATGGCTTTTGCGTTTTCCATCCCGCCCGCGTGCATCGCCGAGGTCATCATGAGCACTCCCGCCGTTCTGTCCGCCCTCTACCGTTACCCCGTCAAGTCCATGCGCGGCCAGTCGCTGAACGAGAGTCCGGTGGGCCCGCAGGGCCTGCCCTTCGACCGCGACTGGATGGTTGCCGCGCCGGACGGCCATTTCGTCACCGGCCGCGGGCACCCGCAGTTGGTGCTGGTCAGTGCGACGCCGTCGGAGGCCGGCGTGACCATTTCGGCCCCTGGCCGCGAAGCGCTTTTCGTGCCCAACGAGGCCTTCGGCGAGCCGGTTGATACGACGGTCTGGGGCGACCGCTTTCCGGCCTGGCAGGGCGCCGCGGCGGCCGATGCGTGGATTTCGGATTACCTCGGCACGCCGCGGCGGTTTTTGTGGACTGGCGCGCAGACGGCCCGCCGCGTGAAGGTGGAGCCGGCGGTGCCGCTGTCCTTCGCCGATGGCTTTCCGCTGCTGCTGATCGGTCAGGCGTCGCTGGACGATCTGTCGGCCCGGGTCGGCCGTCCGCTGGCGATGGAGCGCTTCCGCCCGAACCTCGTCGTCGGCGGCGCCGCGGCGTTTGCCGAAGACGGCTGGACGCGCATCCGCATCGGCGGCGTCGGGTTCCGCATTGCCAAGCCCTGCGAGCGCTGCGTGTTCACCACTGTAGACCCGCACAGCGGACGCAAGAGCGACGACCAGGAGCCGCTGCGGACCCTCGCCACCTACCGCAAGACGCCCGCCGGCGTGATCTTCGGGCAGAACGTGATCGCCGAAGGGAGCGGGACGCTGCGCGTCGGGATGGCCGTGGAGGTGCTGGAATGA
>SSSX01000358.1 GCA_015657735.1 Zoogloeaceae bacterium | reverse complement strand
GGCCCGTGTGTCGCGCAGCGCGGCTTCGATGCCGCCCAGCCCGCTTTCGATGGGGCCGATCAGCGACTGGACCAGCGCCGTCGGCACCATGCCGTCGCCGCCACGGATGAAGAGCGGGTCGTCCAGCCTTTCGCGCAGGCGGCGCAAGGCATTGCTCACCGCCGACTGGGTCGTGAACAGCGTCTGCGCCGCCTTGGTGACATTGCGCGTGGCGTAAACCGTGCGCAGCACGCGCAGCAGATTGAGATCGAGGAGGTCGGGTCGCACGGCGGGAATCACCTCAACATTATTTACTACGTAAATACAAACCATCATAAATCATAACTTGTATGAATTTACCGCCCTTCCTAAACTCAGCTCAGATTTATCGACATTCTCGTCAGCCGCCGAGATTCCAAGACCGCACACCAAGGAGACACCCCATGATCGAACTGCGCGACATCCACTACGCCCGACTGGGCACCCGCGACCTCGACGCCGCCGAAAAATACGCCACCCAGATCATCGGCCTGCAAATGGTGGAACGCACCGCCGAACGCGTTTATCTGAAGAGCGACAGCCGCCACCACACGCTGGCCTATTGCCTCGGCGACCCGGCCGAACAGGTCATCGCATTCGAGCTCCAGGACGGTTCCGCGCTGGGCGCCGCCTACGAGTACCTGCGCGGCGCCGACGTACCGTGCGGCATGGGCAGCGCGGCGGAAGCGGCCGATCGCCACGTCGAAGGCTTCCTGTGGTTCCTCGACCCGACCGGCAACCGGATCGAACTGGTGGCCCGCCCGCACGAAGCCGGGCGCCGCTACTTCCCGGCCCGCGACGCCGGCATCCTGGGTTTCGGCCACGTCGGCCTGTGCTCCACCGACCCGGTGCGCGACCAGGCTTTCTGGCTGACCCATTTCAATGCGCTGGTGAGCGACTGGATCGGCCCCTGCCCGCTGCTGCGGGTCAATACGCGCCACCACCAGATGGCCCTGTTCGCCGCCCGGCGCAAAGGCATCCAGCACATCAACCACCAGGTCGCCGAGATCGACGACATCATGCGCTCCTGGTATTTCCTCACCGAACGGAACATCCGGATCGTCTTCGGGCCAGGCCGCCACCCGACCTCCGGTGGCAACTTCCTGTACTTCGACGGCCCCGACGGTGTCATCTTCGAATACTCCAACAGCGACCGGAAGATCATCGAGGACATCGCCACCTACCGGCCGCGCCAGTTTCCGCTGCATCCCACATCGTTCTGCATGTGGGGCTCGAAACCCGACATCGCCGAGTTCAAGGAATGAGCGCCGGCGCCATGGACAGCCAGCGCGTGGTACGCCTGATGGCGCGGGCCCTCGGCCGCAACGGACTCAGCGGCCCCTTCGGCCATTGCAGCCTGCGCCTCGACGCGGAACGCTTCGTGGTCTGCGCGCCCCGCCCGATGGCCCTCGTCGGCGCCGGCGAGCCCGGCAGCGTGGTGCCGGTGGACGGCCCGCTGCCGGACGGCGTCCTCGGCGAAGTGCGCCTGCACCAGCAGGTCTACTCGCGCCGCGCCGACGTACACGCGGTCTGCCGTTTCATCTCGCCGAACGTCACGGCCCTCGCCGCGATGGGGCGGACGCCCCGCCCGCGGCATGGCAACGGCGCCTACTTCGCCCCGGCGGTGCCGTTCTGGACCAATTCGGCGCTGGTCCGCGACGACGCCGCGGCCGCCGCGGTGGCCACGCTGATGGACCACGCCCCGGCCATCGTCCTCAACGTGAACGGCGCCGTCACCGCCGGCAGCACACCCGAACAGGCGCTCGCCCTGGCCTGGTTCCTCGAGGATGCGGCGCGGGTCGAACTGGCGGTGCTGGCCGCCGGCCTGGCCGACAGCGCCCCGCTGATCGTCGGCGAGGCGGCCCGGCTGCGTGCCACCTGGCAGGGCCGCATCGCCGAGCGGGTGTGGGAATACCTGACCCGGGACGACCCCGAGGCCTGACCCCGAAACAAACGGGAGGACGACCATGAGGCACCACCACCCCGACCTCGACTCCCGCCTGGCCGGCCGGACGCCGATACCGGCACGCCCGGCAAACGCCGCCGCGGCCCCCGCCCCCTGATCCGGCAGTCCTGCCGCCCCGCGGCCTGCTTACCACGAGGTTCACAATGCATTCGATCGATATCCAAAAGCTCGCCGACGAGGCGAAATTCAACGGCTTCCACGCCCTGATCCTGGCCTGGTGCGCGCTCATCATCGTGTTCGACGGCTACGACCTGGCCGTCGCCGGCGTGGCGATGCCGGCGATCATGAAGGACATGGGGGTCAGCCCCACCCAGGCCGGCTTCATGGCCAGCTCGGCGCTGTTCGGCATGAGCTTCGGGGCGATCTTCCTCGGCACCCTGTCCGACCGCATCGGCCGCCGCTGGGTGATCGTGATCTGCCTGACCCTGTTCAGCGTGTTCACCGCCGCCGCCGGCCTCGCCAGCGACCCGGCCACCTTCGGCGTCATGCGCTTCCTGGCCGGGCTCGGCATCGGCGGCGTGATGCCCAACGTCATCGCCGAAATGAGCGAATACGCGCCCCGCCGCATGCGCGCCACGCTGATCACCCTGATGATGTGCGGCTATGCGGTGGGCGGCATCCTCGCCGCCTGGCTGGGCAAGGAAATGATCGCCCAGCACGGCTGGCAGTCGGTGTTCCTCGCCGGCCTCGCGCCGGTCGTGCTGATCCCCTTCATCCTCCGCTACCTGCCCGAATCGATGCCCTACCTGCTGCGGACCGGCCGCGCGGACGCACTGCGCGCCATCGCCGCCCGCCTCGACCCGGCCAACCCGCCCGCCGCGTCGGCGACCTTCGCGCTGCCGGACGACAGCCGCGCCGACAAGGCGCCCGTCCATCACCTGTTCGCCGAGGGCCGGACGATGGGCACCCTGATGTTGTGGACGACCTATTTCATGTGTCTCTTCATGATCTACGCCCTCAGCACCTGGCTCACCAAGCTCATGGCCAGTGCCGGCCACAGTCTGGGCTCGGCGATGACTTTCGTGATGGTCCTCAACCTGGGCTCCATCGTCGGCGCCCTCGGCGGCGGCTGGCTGGCGGACCGCTTCCGCATCAAGTACGTGCTGGTCGTCATGTGCCTGCTCGCCTTCGCGTCCATCGCGCTGCTCGGCCAGCCCCTGCCGACCGCGCTGCTGTACCTGGTCGTCGCTCTGGCCGGCGCCACCACGATCGGCACCCAGACGGTCACCCACGCCTGCACCGGCCAGTTCTACCCGATGGCGATCCGCTCCACCGGCCTGGGCTGGGCGCTGGGCATCGGGCGCGTCGGCGCCATCATCGCGCCGATCCTGATCGGCGTCCTGGTGAACCTCGCGCTGCCGCTCGAGATGAACTTCGTCGCCATCGCCCTCCCGGCGCTGTGCGCCGCGGTCGCGATCGCGCTGGTCGACACCCGGACCGCCGCGGTCAAGCAGCTGGCCCGCGCCTGAGCCGGCCGGGCGGTTTGCATCGGTAGAATGGCTGACGTGCGAGCGCCGTTCGCGATGGCTTGCACCCGATGCAATCCCCCGGCCAGGAGACCCCGATGTACCCCGACCTGAAGCGCAAGGTAGTCATCGTGACCGGCGCCAGCCGCGGCATCGGCCACGCCATCGCCGAACGCCTCGCGGCAGCCGGCGCCAGGCTGCTGATCACGGCGCGTTCCGACGCCGCGCTGCAGCAACTGGCCCGGTCGTTCCCGGGCGACGTGGTGGCCCGGGCGCTCGACCTGCGCTGCGAGGATTCGCCGCGGCAGCTCGTGCTCACCGCGGTCGGGCACTTCGGTCGCGTCGATGGCCTGGTGAACTGCGCCGGGTCGACGCGGCGCGGCGATTTCCTCGCGCTCGGCGAGGACGACTGGCAGGACGGCTTCGCCCTCAAGTTCTTCGGCGCCATGCGCTGCGCGCGCGAGGCCTGGCCGCATCTGACCGCAAGCGGCGGAAGCATCGTGAACATCATCGGCATTGGCGGGCGCACCGCCAGCGCCGATTTTGCGATCGGCGGGGCGGTGAATGCGGCGCTGATGAACCTGACCAAGGCGCTGGCCGACCGCGGCGTCGCCGACGGCGTGCGGGTCAATGCGATCAACCCGGGGTCGATCGCCACCGCGCGGCTGGAATCGCGGATCGACGCCTACGCCGCCCGGACCGGCCTGCCGCGCGCACAGGCGGCCGCCGGCATGGCGCGGGATCTCGGCATCGCGCGCTTCGGCGCGCCGCGCGAGATCGCCGACGTGGCGGCCTTCCTGCTGTCGTCGGCGGCCTCCTTCTGCCAGGGCAGCCTCATCGACGTCGACGGCGGGCAGACGCGGACGCTTTGATCGCTGCCGGCGCCGCCGCCCACGCGTTCAGCCCGCCGGGCGGTATTTCTCGAGCCAGTGCGCGTAGGGCGCCGGCAGCGTCCACGACGCCCGCTCCTCGCCCAGCTGCAGCGCGGCGTGGTAAGGCCAGTGCGGGTTGGCGAGATGGGCGCGGCCGACCATCACCAGGTCCATCTGCCCTTCGGCGACGACCCGCTCGGCGGTCCGCGGCGCGTCGATGAACCACGACGACGCCACCGGAATGGCCGCCTCGCGACGCACCCGTTCGGCGACCGGCGCCAGGAAGGCCGGCCCCCACGGCACCCGCGCGTCCGGCGTCGAAAAGCCGACGCTGACGTTGAGGAGATCGAGCCCGCCGGCGCGCAACTGGCGCGTCAGCTCGATCGACTCGGCCAGCGTCTGCTCGTCGCGACCGTCGTACTCGACGACCCCGAAGCGGGCCGTCAGCGGCAGGCGTTCGGGCCACTCGCGGCGCACGGCGGCGAGCGTCTCGACAAGGAAGCGGCTGCGTCCGGCGAGGCTGCCGCCGTAGGCGTCGTCGCGCTGGTTGGCGCGGGCCGAGAAGAAGCTCTGGGCCAGATAGCCGTGGGCGAAATGCAGCTCCAGCCACTCG
>SSSX01000357.1 GCA_015657735.1 Zoogloeaceae bacterium | reverse complement strand
GCGATGGCCACCGGTCTGCCGGTGATCGCCACCGATGTCGGCGGCAACGCCGAGCTGGTCGTCGACGCCCAGACCGGCACCCTCGTGCCGTCGGCCGACTCGGGGCGCCTCGCCGACGCGATGCAGGCGCTGCTCGACGATCCCGCGCGGGCGGCGGCGTTCGGCCGGGCCGGGCGCGAACGCGTGCAGTCGCAGTTCAGCCTCGACGCCATGGTCCGCGCCTATCTGTCGCTCTACGACGAGCGGCTCCGGCGGTCGGAAGACGGCAACGGGGCTGCCATTCAATCCAGAAACGCCCTTCGTTGAAAGAAAACTGATTCCATGTGCGGCATAGCTGGTCTTTTTGACACCCGTGGCAAGCGCGATTTCGATCGGGCGCTGATGAAGCGGATGAACGACATCCAGTTCCACCGGGGGCCGGACGAGGGCGATCTCCATTTCGAACCGGGCGTCGCTCTGGGACACCGCCGCCTGTCGATCATCGACCTGTCGACCGGACAGCAGCCGCTGTTCAACGAGGACGGCTCGGTGGCGGTGGTGTTCAACGGCGAGATCTACAACTTCCAGGAACTGGTGCCCGAACTCGAAGCCCTCGGCCACCGTTTCCACACCCGCAGCGACACCGAGGTCATCGTCCACGCCTGGGAATCGTGGGGCGAGGAGTGCGTGCAGCGCTTCCGCGGCATGTTCGCCTTCGCGCTGTGGGACCGCAACCAGCAGACCTTCTTCATGGCCCGCGACCGGCTCGGCGTGAAGCCGTTCTACTACGCGATCCTCGACGACGGCACGCTGGTCTTCGGCTCCGAACTGAAGGTGCTGATGCAGCATCCGGGCCTCGACCGCCGCGTCGATCCCCACGCGGTCGAAGAATATTTCGCCCTCGGCTACGTCGCCGAGCCGCGCACGATCTTCCTGGGCGCGCGCAAGCTGCAGCCCGGCGAGAGCCTGTGCATCCGCCGCGGCCAGCCGATCCCGGCCCCGAAAACCTACTGGGACGTGCGCTTCTCGCTGGATAACCGGCTGACCCTCGCCGATGCCACCGCCGAACTCACCGAACGGCTGCGCGAGTCGGTGCGCCTGCGCATGATCGCCGAGGTGCCGCTGGGCGCCTTCCTGTCGGGCGGCGTCGATTCGAGCGCGGTCGTGGCGACCATGGCCGGCCTGTCGCCGGAGCCGGTCAACACCTGCTCGATCGCCTTCGACG
>SSSX01000042.1 GCA_015657735.1 Zoogloeaceae bacterium | reverse complement strand
GCAAGATTTCCGCTGTTTTCGGTGGTGCTGCGCCGCATCGTCCGCAATCGGACGCCACAGGCAGGAGATGGCTGAAGCTTAGGTTTTAATAGTTGAAAAGTCAACTGATTAATCATGCGAAAAATAGAATTAATCAGTGGCCGATGGCGAGGGGGCGGCGAGGCTGGGAAAGGGGCGGGGAGCGGGAAAAACGCGGCCGGCGGGGTGCCGGCGGAAGCGGGGGCGCTATTCGATCAAATCTTGCAACAATGAGGCGGCGATTGTTGCTGTTGGCGCTGCGAGTCGGCCTGGGCGGTGACTCAGAAGGCGCCCATCGCCAGCCCGGTGGCGAAGGCCGCGCCGAGTTCCTCGCCCTTGGCCAGCGCCTCGGCGGGCACCGTCTTGGGGGCCAGGATGGCCTCGGTGGTCTGCGCGTGGGTGCAGATGATCAGCGGCTCGGCGATTTCGCGCAGGCGCCAGCCGGTGGCGATGCGGGCCAGCTGGCGCGCCGCATTGGTGCCGTCGCTGCCGGCGCAGATCAGCGCCGCGTACGGGCGGCCGTTGATCCGCTCGAGGGCGCCGTAATAGCTGCGGTCGAAGAAATCCTTCATCAGCCCGGCGATCGCGGCGAGGTTCTCGGGGGTCGCGAAGACATAGCCGTCGGCGCCGAGCAGGTCGTCGGGGCCGGCCTCGGGGGCGCGCAGCAGGCGCACGTCCACCTCCGGCTCGGTGGCGGCGCCGCGGGCGACGGCGCGGATCATCTGCTCGGTGGCGCCGGTCCACGAGTGGTAAACGAGCAGCAGGGTCTTGCGCGGGCTGGCCATGGCGGGCGGAAGCGTGGGGGGATGCTTCGAGCGTAGCCGGCGGGGCGGGGTGGGTCAATCACGGCCGACCGGTGGCCGGCCGCGCGCTTGAAACTGTCATCGATTCGGGAGGATTATCGCCGGTCCGGCCGGGTCGATGCCGGGCAGGAGGGGCGTGATGGGAATTCAGCAGGTGTGGATGTCCGTGTTCCGCGCGTTCGTCGCGGGCGGCGCGGCGGACCGGCAGCCGCCGGAGCCGCCGGCTGCCGAGGTTCCGCCAACGGCTGAAGCGCCGCCACCCGTCGAAGCGCCGGCGCCGGCCGATGTGCCGGCCGACCCGCCGCCCGCGTGTGAAGCGCCGCCGCCAGTCCCGCAGGCGCCGGCGGCGAAGCGTCGGCGCAAGGCGCCCACTGCGCTGCAGCAGCGCGACGATCCGGCGCTGGCCGCGCTGCGCGACAAGCTGGCGGCGGCGGTGGGCCGCCTCGACGACCTGTCGGCGCGCAAGGCGGATATCGACCAGACCCTGCTCGCCTTCCAGATCGCCCAGTACGAAGCCCTCGGCCCGACCCTCGAAGCCTGTCTCGCGCTGCGCTGCGAATACTGCAGCTGAAGGCCGCGCGCAGCGGCGCCGAGGCCGACATCCGGGCGGCGCGTGAGGCCGCCGCCGAATACGAGGCCTGCCAGATGGCCAGCGACGGCGACGAGGCCCTGCACGAACTCGACGACGCGGCCCGCGCCGAACTGCGGCAGCGTTACCGCAGTGCGGCGATGCGCTGCCATCCCGACCGCGTCGCGGAGGCCGACCAGCCGGCCGCCGCGGCGCTTTTCGTGCGCGTCCAGCAGGCTTACCGCAGCGCCGATCTGCCGGCCTTGCGGGCGCTGTGCCGGAGCATGGACGCCGGGCATGCCGACGCCGCCGACGGCCGCAGCGGCGACGGCGCCGACGCGCTGCGCCGCCGGCTCAATGAAGTGCACGACCAGACCGCCGACCTGATGGTGGCGATCCAGAGCGCGCGGCTCGACCCGCAGTATCGCCAGGCCTACCACCCCGAGGACTGGGCCACGCTGTTCGCCGCCACCCGCACCCGGCTGGAGGCCGAATGCGACACGCTGCGCTGGCAGATTCGTGGCATTTCGCGCGGTTGAATGGATATTGCCGGCGCCGCCGCGCGCCACCGCCCGAAAGCTTGAGCCAGGTCAACAAGCCCGGGCGGGCGACGGCTAGCATCACTGCATTGCTGCGCTGCACACACCCGAACACCGGTCGGGTCGCCATGGAAACCGAAAGCCGCGATGCCCGCGAAGGGCACGAAATCCGAACCGAAAGCCGCCCGCGACGGGCCGCTCCGGGGCTGCGGCCGGCGGCCGGATTGGTGCGCTGCGGTGACCGCGGCTGCGTGTGCCGACCGATCTCCATTCCACGCTTGATTCCATCCGGCAGCGCCGGCCCCCGGCGGGGCTGCCGCGCGCCTGCCGGCCGCGCCGACAAGGACTCGCCATGACGACCTATCTCAATCTCGACGGCAACGAGGCCGCCGCCCGGATGGCCTACCTCGGCAGCGAAGTGATCGCCATCTACCCGATCACCCCCTCGTCGAACATGGGCGAATGGGCCGACGAATGGGCCGCGCAGGGCAAGCCCAACCTGTGGGGCGTCGTCCCGAAGATCATCGAGATGCAGTCCGAGGGCGGCGCCGCCGGCGCGCTGCACGGCGCGCTCACGTCGGGCGCGCTGGGCACCAGCTTCACCGCCAGCCAGGGCCTGCTGCTGTTCGTGCCCAACCTCTACAAGATGGCCGGCGAGCTGACGCCCTTCGTGCTGCATGTGGCGGCCCGCGCGCTGGCCACCCACGCGCTGTCGATCTTCGGCGACCACTCCGACGTGATGGCCTGCCGCGCCACCGGCTGCGCGCTGCTGGCCAGCAATTCGGTGCAGGAGGCGCAGGACATGGCGCTGATCGCCCAGGCCGCGACGCTGGCCGGACGCATTCCGGTGATCCACTTCTTCGACGGCTTCCGCACCTCCCACGAGGTCGCCAAGATCGTCGCCGTCGAAGCCGACACCGTGCGCGCGATGATCGACGACCGCCTGGTCGTCGCCCACCGCGCCCGCGCGCTGTCGCCCGAGCGCCCGGTGCTGCGCGGCACGGCGCAGAACCCGGACGTCTTCTTCCAGTCGCGCGAGCGGGCCAATCCCTTCTACGACGCCTTTCCGGCCCTCGTCCAGCAGGCCATGGACCGTTTCGGCGAACTCACCGGCCGGCATTACCGCCTGTTCGACTACGTCGGGGCGCCGGACGCTGAACGGGTCATCGTGGTGATGGGCTCGGCCGCCGAGACGGTGGAGGAAACCGTTGCGCACCTCAATGCCCGCGGCGGCAAGGTCGGCCTCGTCAAGCTGCGCCTGTTCCGTCCGCTGGCCTCGGCGGCGCTGCTGGCGGCGATCCCGCCCAGCGCGACCGCCGTGGCGGTGCTCGACCGCTGCAAGGAAGCCGGCGCCGACGGCGAGCCGCTCTACAAGGACGTGGTGACCGCCTTCGCCGAGGCCGCCGCCGACGGCATCCGCCCGATGCCGCGGCTGATCGGCGGGCGCTTCGGCCTCGCCAGCAAGGAATTCACGCCGGGCATGGTCGCCGCGGTGTTCGACGAACTGGCCGCGGCGAGGCCGAAACGGCGCTTCACGGTGGGCATCGTCGACGACGTGACCGGGCTGTCGCTGGACTGGGACGCGGCCTTCCGCTCCGACGCCTCGCGCCGCCTGCAGCACGCGGTGTTCTGGGGTCTCGGCGCCGACGGCACGGTGTCGGCCAACAAGAACTCGATCAAGATCGTCGGCGAGGCCACCGCGCTGCAGGCCCAGGGCTATTTCGTCTACGACTCGAAGAAATCCGGCGCGGTGACGGTGTCGCACCTGCGCTTCGGCGACGCGCCGATCCGCTCCAGCTACCTCGTCGAGGACGGCATGGCCGGCTTCGTGGCCTGCCACCAGACGGTGTTCGTCGAGCGCTACGATCTGCTCGCCCACGCCGCGCCGGGCGGCGTGTTCCTGCTCAACACGCCGGACGCTCCCGACGCGGTGTGGGCCGCTCTGCCCGCGGCGATGCGCGCCGGCATCGCCGCCCGCGGCCTGAAGCTGTGGGTCATCGACGCCTACAAGGTGGCGCAGCAGGCCGGCATGGGCCGGCGCATCAACACCATCATGCAGACCTGCTTTTTCGCGATCTCCGGCATCCTGCCGCGCGACGAGGCCATCGCGGCGATCAAGAAGGCGGTGGACAAAACCTACGGCCGGAAGAGCCGGCGCCTCGCCGAGCTCAACCACCGCGCCATCGACGTGACCCTCGCCAACCTGCACCCGGTGGCGACCGGCGCGGCCGGGCCGGCCGCGGAGACCGTCGCGGCGCCGGCCGGCGCGGCG
>SSSX01000356.1 GCA_015657735.1 Zoogloeaceae bacterium | reverse complement strand
TTGAGCAGCAGGCCGAGCCACAGCAGCGGGAGCGTGATGCTGTCGGGCAGCAGCTGGGTGTCGAGGTCGATGAAGCACAGGGCGATCATGGCCCAGCCGAAGACCAGCGCGCCGGCAGCGGCGAGGCCGTAGCCGAAGTGCACCGCCGTGATGCCCGACAGCGCCGCGCAGAGGATTTCGATCAGTGGATAGCGCGGGCTGATGGCGCCGCCGCAGTGACTGCAGCGGCCGCGCAGCACGACGTAGCTGACCACCGGGATATTCTCGAGGGCGCCGATCGGGTGGCCGCAGTGGGGGCAGCGGGAGCGCGGCGTGGCGAGGTTGAAGCGCGGCGCGGCAGCGGCGGGCTCGCCGCGCAGGCTGGCGGCTTCGGCCAGCCATTCGCGCTCCATCATTACCGGCAGGCGGTGGATGACGACGTTCAGGAAGCTGCCGACGAAAAGGCCGAGCAGTACGCACACGGTCGTGAAGACGAGGGGGTCCTGGAAGACTTCCATCGGGGGCGGGGTCAGCCGACGACGGCGCCGAGCTTGAAGATCGGCAGGTACATGGCGACGACCAGACCGCCGATCACGACGCCGAGGAACACCATGATGATCGGCTCGAGGAGCTGGCTGAGGCCGGCGACGGCGTCGTCGACTTCCCGTTCGAAGAAGTCGGCGACCTTGCTCAGCATCGAGTCGAGCTGGCCGGATTCTTCGCCGATCGACACCATCTGGATGACCATCGTCGGGAACACGATGGCGTTCTGCATCGCCACGGTCAGGCTGGTGCCGGTGCTGACGTCGGACTGGATCTGCTTGGTGGCCTGTTTGTAGACGACGTTGCCGGATGCGCCGCCGACCGAGTCGAGGGCTTCGACGAGCGGAACGCCGGCGGCGAACATCGTCGACAGCGTTCGCGTCCAGCGGGCGATCGTCGCCTTGCGGACCACATCGCCGATCACCGGAATCTGCAGGACGAGCCGGTCCACCGCCATCTGCATCGGTACCGAATGCTTGTAAGTGTAGGAAATGCCGACGACCGCGCCGATGATGATGCCGAAGGCGACGTACCAGTAGGAGAGGAAGAAGTCGGAAATGGCGATGACCAGCAGCGTCGGCGCCGGGAGGTCGGCCCCGAAGCTGGAAAACACCTTTTTGAATTCCGGCACCACGAACAGCATCATCACCGAGACGACGAGGGCTGCGACCACCACGACGGCGACCGGGTAGAACAGCGCCGACTTGATCTTGCTCTTGATCGCGAGGATCTTTTCCTTGTAGGTGGCCAGGCGGTCGAGCAGGGAGTCGAGAATGCCGGCCTGTTCGCCGGCCGCGACGAGGTTGCAGAACAGCGCGTCGAAATGGGCCGGATGGCGGCGGAAGGCCTGCGACAGGTTGCTGCCGGTTTCCACGTTGGCGCGCACGTCGTTGAGCAGGCGGGCCAGCGACGGGTTGCCGCAGCCCTTGATGGCAATGTCGAAGGACTGCAGCAGCGGGACGCCGGAACGCATCATCGTGGCGAGCTGGCGGGTGAACAGGGCGATGTCCTTGTCGGTGATCTTGCGCCCGCGGGCGAAGGCCTGCTTGCGGACCTTGTGGGTCAGGATGCCCTGCCGGCGCAGGATGGTCTGGACGACGGTTTCGGTCGTCGCGCGCATCTCGCCGCGGATGATCTTGCCGGTCTTGTCCTTGCCTTCCCAGACGAACAGATGTTCGCGGGCGGCACTGGCGCTGCGGGCAGGGGTTTTCTTGTTGGATGCTGTGGCCATCGGTTGTTTCCGCGTGAAGCGATCACTCGTTCGTGCAGGCGAGCACTTCGGTCAGGGACGTGACCCCCTGCTTCACCTTGAGCAGGCCGGACTGGCGAAGATCCCGGACGCCTTCGATCTGGGCCTGGGCTGCGATGTCCATCGAGTTGCCGTTCGTCATGATTATACGTGCGATCTCCTCGGAGATCGGCATCACCTGGTAAATGCCCAGCCGCCCCTTGTAGCCGGAGCCCTTGCAGCGCTCGCAGCCCTTCGGACCGTAGGGCTGCCAGCTGCCGTCGAGATCCTGCTCGGCGAAGCCGGCCGAGATGAGCGCCTCGATCGGGATGTCGACCGGCTGCTTGCAGGTGCACAGCCGACGGGCGAGCCGCTGGGCGGTGATCATGATCACCGACGATGCGATATTGAACGGCGCCACACCCATGTTCTTGAGGCGTTCGAGCGTCGAGGGGGCGTCGTTGGTGTGCACGGTGGACAGGACCAGGTGGCCGGTCTGTGCGGCTTTGATGGAAATCTCAGCAGTTTCCAGATCGCGGATTTCGCCGACCATGATCACGTCCGGGTCTTGCCGCAGGAAGGCGCGCAGCGCCGACGCGAAGGTCAGGCCGGCTTTTTCGTTGACGTTGACCTGGTTGATGCCGGGCAGGTTGATTTCCGCCGGATCTTCGGCGGTGCTGATGTTGACGCCGGGTTTGTTGAGGATGTTGAGGCAGGTGTAGAGCGACACGGTTTTGCCGCTGCCGGTCGGGCCGGTGACGAGGATCATGCCGTAGGGGCGCCCGATCGCGTCGAGGAGCTGCGCCTTCTGGTCGGGTTCGTAGCCGAGGGCGTCGACGCCGAGCATGGCCGAGGTCGGGTCGAGGATGCGCATGACGATCTTTTCGCCGTGCAGCGTCGGCAGCGTCGATACCCGGAAGTCGATGGCCTTGTTCTTCGACAGCACGAGTTTCATCCGGCCGTCCTGCGGCACCCGCTTCTCCGAGATGTCGAGGCGCGAGATGACCTTGATGCGGGCGGCGATCTTTTCCTTCAGGACCAGCGGCGGCTGGGCGATCTCGCGCAGCACGCCGTCGGTGCGGAAGCGGATGCGGTAATACTTTTCGTAGGGTTCGAAGTGGATGTCCGAGGCGCCTTCGTTGATGGCGTCGATCAGCAGTTTCTGGATGAAGCGCACCACCGGCGCGTCATCGACCTCGGAGGCGCTGTCTTCGGTTGGCTGCGGGATCTCGTTGCCGTCGTCCTGGCTGAGGAGATCCATGTCGAACTCTTCGCCGGTCAGATCCTTGAGCGTGGTCGACGCGGTTTCGGACAGCTGCTCGACGAGGGCGATGAGTTTCGGCGCCTCGACGACCACCGGGTCGACGGCGAGGCCGGTCTGGAAGCGGATCTCGTCGAGGATGCGCAGGTTCGACGGGTCGGCCAGGGCCAGGCTGAGGCGGTTGCCGCGGCGACCGAGGGCGACGACCTGATGCTTGATCATCAGCTTGCGGTCGATCGCATCGACGGCCAGGTGGGCGGGGTCGAAGGCCGACAGATCGAGGGCTGGGGAGCCGAAGGTTTCGGCGGCGAAGCGTGCCACGTCGTTGGCGCTCATCAGCCCGCGGGCGATGATTTCGATGACGAAATCGTTTGGATTGGCCGACGGCCGGGAGCACTGCAGCGCCTCGGCTTCGAGGAGCCGGCCGTGCTGCACGAGGGCGCGGGCGAGCCCGCTCAGGGCGGCTTGGGGAGTGGCTGACATGCCGGGGCGTCCAGAGTGGTGATCGGCCTGAAATGTGCTTGGATCATGCCGTCAGGCGGGGGGCTTGTAAAGCCACGATACATTCTGTGGCTATTTTGGCGCCGCCGGACGGAATATCCGCGCGTTCTTGATACGGCGATCCTCGGCCTGGACGACTTCGATCGGTACGCCGGCGATCTTCACCGACACGCCCGACTC
>SSSX01000355.1 GCA_015657735.1 Zoogloeaceae bacterium | reverse complement strand
CGCGCCGGGGTCGGCCGGCGCCGGCAGCGGGGCGATGGCGAGGATGCGTTCGCGCACCCAGCCGCTGCGCCCGCCGCCGATCTCGATGCGCACCCAGTCGCGGCGTTGTTCGAGCACTTCGACGGTGCTCAGGCGATGCACTGCGGCGAGCCGCGATGCGGCCTGGCTGGGCTGACTGCGCAGGTCGTCGGCTTCGGTCACCGTGGCGGTGAGGGCCAGCGCCGGCGTCGCGGCGGCGAGGGCGGCAAGGGTGACGCGGCGGAGGAGGAGGGCGGGGCGCATCCGGAAATCCTGACGGTGGGGCGGAAGGCGGAATTATGACGTGCCGGCGCGGCGACGCGTGTCGTCGTTTCCGGCCGGCGCCAACTGCGGCACAATGCGGCCTCGCGCCGGATGCCGGCGTTTCCGGTTCAGTTTCCGATGTCCTACGAATTCCTCGTCGGCCTGCGCTACACCCGCTCGAAGCGGCGGGCGCAGGGCCGCAATCGTTTCATTTCCTTTATCTCGCTGGTTTCGATGCTGGGCATCGCCCTCGGTGTGGCGGCGCTGATCGTCGTGCTGTCGGTGATGAACGGCTTCCAGCGCGAGCTGCGCACGCGCATCCTGGGGGTGGCGTCGCACGTGCAGGTCAGCGGTTTCGACGGCGAGCTGGCCAACTGGCAGCGGGTCGCCGACGATGCGGCGAAGCACCCCCGCGTGCAGGCCGCGGCGCCCTTCGTGCAGGCCCAGGGCATGCTGTCCTTCGACCAGACGGTGCGCGGCACGCTGGTCCGCGGCGTGCTGCCGGACGCCGAGGACAAGGTCGCGGATTTCGCGCAGCACATGCGCTTTGGCAGCCTCGACCAGCTGCAGGCGGGCGGCTTCGGCATCGTGCTGGGGGCCGATCTGGCGCGGGCGCTGCGGGTGTCGGTGGACGACAAGGTGACGCTGATCGCGCCGCAGGGGCTGGTGACGCCGGCGGCGATCCTGCCGCGGCTCAAGCAGTTCCGGGTCGTCGGCATCTTCGAGGTGGGGATGTACGAGTACGATTCGAGCCTGGCCCTGATCCATCTGCAGGACGCGCAGACGCTGTACCGCATGGAAGACCGGGTCACCGGCGTGCGCCTCAAGCTGGACGATCTCTTTGCGGCGCCGCGGGTGGCCCGCGAGCTGATGCGCTACCTCGATGCCGACACGCTGATCTCCGACTGGACGAAGAGCCACGCCAATTTCTTCCGCGCGGTGCAGATCGAGAAGAACGTGATGTTCATCATCCTGCTGCTGATCGTCGCGGTGGCGGCCTTCAACATCGTGTCGACGCTGGTGATGGCGGTGCAGGACAAGCAGGCCGA
This sequence comes from Zoogloeaceae bacterium, assembly GCA_015657735.1. GTDB lineage: Bacteria > Pseudomonadota > Gammaproteobacteria > Burkholderiales > Rhodocyclaceae > Zoogloea. The sequence goes on along the minus strand of SSSX01000355.1, from coordinate 1,186 downwards.
CATCGCGATCCTGCGCACGCTGGGAGCGAGTCCGGGATCGATCATGGGCATCTTCGTGATCCAGGGGGCGCTGATCGGCTTCATCGGGCTGGCCATCGGCGTGATCGGCGGGGTGAGTCTGGCGCTCAACATCGACGTGGTGGTGCCGGCCATCGAACGCCTGTTCGGCGTGCAGTTCCTCGCCAAGGACGTCTATTACATTTCCGACCTGCCGTCGGAGCTGCTGTGGTCCGACGTCGTCACGATCACCGCCGTCTCCTTCGTGCTGACCCTGGTGGCGACGCTCTACCCGAGCTGGCGGGCGTCGCGGCTCAACCCGGCGGAGGCCCTGCGCTATGAGTGAGGCGGTGATCGAATGCCGTGGCCTGTCCAAATCCTTCCGCGAAGGGGCCGACGCGGTGGAGGTGCTGCGCGGCGTGACGCTGTCGGTGGCGGCCGGCGAACGGGTGGCGGTGGTGGGTTCGTCGGGCTCCGGCAAGAGCACGTTGCTGCACCTGCTGGGCGGGCTGGACGTGCCGTCGGCCGGCGAGGTGAAACTGCTCGGGCGCGATTTCTCGGCGATTTCCGACCGCGAGCGCGGCCGCCTGCGCAACGGCGCGCTGGGCTTCATCTACCAGTTCCACCATCTGCTGGCCGAATTCTCGGCGCTCGAGAACGTGGCGATGCCGCTGTTCGTGCGACGCATGGCCCGGGACGAGGCGCTGGCCCGCGCGGCCGAGACGCTGACCGCGGTCGGCCTCGGCCACCGGCTCGAGCACACGCCAGGCGAGCTGTCCGGCGGCGAGCGCCAGCGGGCCGCCATCGCCCGCGCGCTGGTGACGCGGCCGGCCTGCGTGCTGGCCGACGAGCCGACCGGCAACCTCGACCGGCAGACGGCCGAGAAGGTTTTCGCGCTGATGCTCGATCTGGCCGAGCAGCAGGGCACCGCGTTCGTCATCGTCACCCACGATCCGCAGCTGGCGGCGCGGGCCAGCCGCCAACTGCGGCTGGAGGACGGCGTGCTCGGCGGGGGCTGAACGGTGGCGGGGCTTTTTCCACTTTTAGCGTAGGGTTATCTCAAGTTTACCGGCAGGGCGGTCGATAAGCGCCATCGAGGGGGCGGTCACGCCCCGGAACCTGTCGGAGACATCATGAAAGCACTCTTCGCGCCCGCGGTGGCAATGCTCAACCGCATGCGATACCCGGG
>SSSX01000354.1 GCA_015657735.1 Zoogloeaceae bacterium | reverse complement strand
GGCTGGACGGACGAGGCGGGTGATATGGAGACCTGTGCCTGCAGGTCTCGTGCGGCTGTTGCGCGTGTCGGCTGCCGTGCTTCTGGTGCTGTCGTCTCTCAGCGGGTTTCTTGGGGTGGCCAATCCCTTCCTCAACATCAACATGACTCTGTTCTGGATCGTCTTTGTGCTGGGCCTGACCTATGCAACGGCGCTGCTGGGGGATGTCTTCTCGTTTGCCAATCCGTGGCTGACGATCTGTGACGGCCTGCAGGGTGCCGGACTCCTCTCGCTGCGCGGGCGTCTTGCCTACCCGCCCGGACTGGGCTGCTACCCGGCGCTGCTTTTCTACGTCGTGTTCATCTGGATCGAGCTTTTCGGGCATACGTCGCCGCTATCGCTTTCTGTCGTCCTGACGCTTTACACGGTGCTGACCGTATTTCTTGCCTGGCTCTTCGGGAAGGCGGCGTGGTTTCGGCACGGCGAGTTGTTTGCGGTGTTCTTTCGTTTGGTGGGGCTGCTGGCGCCGCTGGCGTATCGACCGGGGCAGGGGGGCGGTGTGATGTTCCGGCTGCGCATGCCCTTGTCGGGCCTGTGGCAGAGGCGACGCGTCGATGGCAGCGTGCTGTTGTTCATCCTGTTCATGCTGGCCTCGACGGCGTTTGATGGCGCCCATGAGACGCGGCCCTGGAGCAAGCTGTTCTGGGAGGGTCTTTACCCGTGGATGGAGCCGATGGTCACGGCGGCGAGCAGGCAGCCCTATGCGATTGCGGCCAGGCTGTACTACCTGTGGCAATGGCTGATGCTGGTCCTGTCGCCGCTGGTCTACCTCGGCGTGTACGTTGCCTTCATCTGGCTGAGCAAGGTCGTTGCCCGCAGCCGGCCGACAACCAGGGCACTGTGCGGCGTGTTCGGGCTCGCGCTGATTCCGATCGCGTTCGTCTATCACGTGAGCCACTACTACACGCTGTTGCTGGCCCAGGGGCCGCAGCTGATCAAACTGCTGTCGGACCCCCTCGGCCTGGGCTGGGACGTGTTCGGGACCGCGCGCATGGACCTGCCGATCCTTCTGGTCGATGCAAATTTCATCTGGCATTCGCAGGTTGCGCTGATCCTGGCGGGGCACATCGCAAGCGTGTTTCTGGCCCACGGGGAGGCGCTGCGCTGCCACGCGACCCGGCGCGGCGCCGTGCTGAGTCAGATCCCCATGCTGCTGCTCATGGTGGCGCTCACGGCTCTCGGGCTGTGGATCCTTTCGTTGCCGCTGGGAACGGGCTGACCGACTCACGGGCTTTCCATGTCATGTTGGAGACTTGAGATGCAGTTTTCTTCCGTACGAACTGTCTTGTGGGGTGGCTTTTCGCTTGTGCTGCTGGCCGGCGGCTATCTTGTTGCACGGCCAAAGCCGGTTCTGCCGCAGGGGGCGCCCGTGATCGAGCAAGGGTCCGCGTCGGCAATGCCGTTGAAGACGTTTTCATTGCGCGTCGCGTCGAAGAACGGGGCGCCGGCGAGTCCTGTTTTTCGGGTCGGCGAGCGGGATGAAGTTGAGATCGATGTGAAGTCCGATCAGGCCGGCCTGCTGATGCTGCACGGCTACTCCGATGGTGTGCCGGTGGCGAAGGAGGGGGAGGCCAAGATCCGCTTCACGGCGACGCATACGGGGCGCTTTCCCTTGCACATGCACGCCGCTGCCGGTAGCCACCTTGAGCTTGCGACGCTTGAGGTGCTGCCGCGCAACTAGCGCGTCCCGCGTCGACGGGCGGCTCTTGCGGTTGGTGGGATTTCGTGGATGATGGTGCGTGCTCAAGCTTTCGTTCGGTTGCTGGCGGCGCAGCGGGAGAAGCAGATCGTGCACGGGGATCGGGCCCGATCCCCGTCTGCGCTCGCGGCCTTAGACACTCAGCGTGAATGCCATGAAGCCAAAGTCCTTTGACGAGCAGTGTCCTCCGACCGTGCTGTTGAATTCTCCCGCTACCTGGGGAGGCTTGCCCTTCGCGCTGATGGAGTCGGGGCCAATTCGCTATGTCCGGCGTGGGGCCAGCGAGGTGCCCGCGCTCGCACTGGCCGTGGCTGGGCAGAGCCTGGTGAAGTGGTCCGTCGGTACGAAGGATTTCGAGATTCTGGTGCGCCCTGGAGCCCTGATCTACCTGGATCGCGACTATGAATTGGAGAATCTGAGTACCGGCGGGGAGATCCGGGCGGTCAAGCTTGACCTGGATCCCCATCGGCTCGAGAAATTGACGGGGGGCGGACTCGAGTTGCGGAACCTGCCGCGTCATATCCTCACCGAGGACCCACATGTCGGCGCCTTGATGCGGGGGGTCGAGGCGGAGATCCTGAGCGGCTGTCCGTCAGGCAATCTCTATGCGGAGTCGGTTTCGTTGACCGTTGTCAGTTACTTCTGGGGGCGGTTCGCGGTCCGTCATTCCACCCTGCCTTCGAATGGCCTTTCCTCGGCAAAGCTCGCGACCTTGAAGGATTTTCTCAGGGACAACATCAGCCAGGATGTGAGCCTGTCCCAGCTGGCGGGCCTGGCGGACCTCAGTGAAAAGCACTTGTGCCGGTGTTTCAAGCAGGCAACCGGCGAGTCCCCCTATCAGTATGTCCTCAAGTTGCGCGCGGAGGAGGCGAAGCGCTTGCTGCGCAGTGGCAAGGCATCGATTTCGGAGATCGCGCTCGCGATCGGCTTCTCCACGCCGAGTCATTTCAGTACGGCCTTCAGGAAGGCGACGGGCCTTTCTCCGAGCGAGTTCCGGAAGAATCTCTGATCCGATTTTCCGCGCTTGAGCCGGTGCGGTATAGACGCGGAAAGCGTGCACCGTCCGTGAACCGGCTGTCGGTTGTGGCGGCGTGGAGGCGATCGGGGTGCGGCGGGAGGGCGCCGCGGCGGGCTGCCGGCGATGGCGGCGGCGCCTCAGCCTTCGCTGCCCTGCAGGCCGTATTTGCGGATCTTGTCGTGCAGGGTGGTCTTGGGGATGCGCAGGGCCTCGGCGCTGCGGGCGAGGCTGCCGCCGTGGCGGCGCAGTTCGGCGGCGATCAGGCTGCGTTCGAAGCTTTCCACCGATTCGGCGAGGGATGCCGGTTTGGCCTCCGGGTCGGCGCTGCCGAGAATGTCCTTGCCGACGCCGAGCACCAGGCAGTCGGCCACGTTGCGCAGTTCGCGCACGTTGCCGGGCCACGGGTGGGCCATCAGGCGGCGCATCTGGTCGGACGGCACGCCGGGCAGCGGGCGGTCGTGGCGCCGCGCGGCCTGCAGCAGGAAGTGTTCGAGCAGCAGCGGGATGTCCTCGCGCCGCTCGCGCAGCGGCGGCAGGTCGATGGTCACCACGTTGAGGCGGTAGTAGAGATCGGCGCGGAAGGTCTGGCGTTCGGCGCGTTCCTTGAGGTCGTCCTTGGTGGCGGCGACGACGCGGCAATCCACCGGCTGCGGCTGGTTGGAGCCGAGGCGTTCCACCACCCGTTCCTGCAGCACGCGCAGCAGTTTGATCTGCACGCCCATTGGCATGCTTTCCAGTTCGTCGAGGAACAGGGTGCCCTTGTTGGCGTATTCGATCTTGCCGATGCGGCGCTTCTGGGCGCCGGTGAAGGCGCCGGCTTCGTGGCCGAAGAGTTCGCTGTCGAGCAGGGTGTCGGGCAGGCCGCCGCAGTTGAGGGCGACCAGCGGGCCGCTCTTGCGCGGGGACAGTTCGTGCAGGCACTGGGCGATGAGTTCCTTGCCGGTGCCGGTTTCGCCGCGCACCAGCACGTCGACGCTGGTGCCCGCCACGTCCATCACCAGCTGGCGGACCCGCGCCATCTGCGGCGAGCGGCCGATCAGTTTGGATTCGGCGCCGTCGCGCTGTTCGAGGCGGCGGCGCAGGTCGAGCACTTCGAGGGTCAGCGCGCGTTTTTCGAGGGCGCGGCGCACGACGTCCACCAGCAGTTCCGGCGAGAAGGGTTTCTGGATGAAGTCGTAGGCGCCGGCGCGCATCGCTTCGACGGCCAGGGTCACGTCGCCGTGGCCGGTGATGATGATCACCGGCAGGTCGGGGTCGAGCTGGCGGCTGCGGCGCAGGACTTCCATGCCGTCGGCCTTCGGCAGGCGCATGTCGGTGACGACCACGCCGGGGAAGCCGGGGCCGAGGCGCTGAAAGCCCTCTTCGGCGGAGCCGACGCCCTCTACCGGGATGTCGGCGAGCATCATGGCCTGTTCGCAGCCCAGGCGCACGTCGGGGTCGTCTTCGATGATGAGTACGCGGAGTTCGGTGTTCATGGGCTTTCTTTCGCAGCGGCGGGGAGGGTCAGGATGAAGCGGGCGCCGCCTTCGGGGCGGTTCTCGGCGTGCAGCTCGCCGCCGAATTCGCGCACGATGTCGCGCGAGATGGCCAGCCCGAGGCCGAGGCCTTCGCCGGCCGGCTTGGTGGTGAAAAAGGGTTCGAACAGCGCGCCGCCTTCGGGCAGGCCGCAGCCGGTGTCGGCGATGGTCAGCGCCAGGCCGCCGTCGGCGGCCGGTTCGGCGTCGATCCGCAGCGTCTTGACGGGGCTGTCGGCCATCGCGTCGCCGGCGTTGCGGATGAGGTTGATGAGCACCTGCTCGAGGCGGTTCTGGTCGCACCAGGCGATGTGCCCGCCGGCTTCGAGGCGGTTGTCGACGGTGATGCCGGCCTTGGCGAGGCGCGGGTCGAGCAGGAACAGCGCGGCCCCGACGGCATGCGCCAGATCGGTGGGGGCGGGGATCGCCGGCGACTTGCGGGCGAAGGTCTTGAGCGGGGTGATGATGCGTCCCATCTGGTCGGCCAGGCGGGCGATGATCGACAGGTTCTGTTCGACGGTGGCGAGGTTGCCGCGCTTCATGAATTCGACCGCGTTGCCGGACAGCGTGCGCATCGCGCCGAGCGGCTGGGCCAGTTCGTGGGTGATGCCGGCGGCGAGCTGGCCGAGCACCGCGAGCTTGGCGGCCTGCACCAGTTCGTCCTGGGCGGCGCGCAGGGTCTGCTCGGCCTGCTGACGTTCGGCGACTTCCTTGCGCAGGCGGGCGTTGGTGTCGGTGAGGGCGCGGGTGCGGCGGGCGACCTTGCTTTCGAGCTGGGCGTTGGCCTGCTCGAGCAGTTCCTTGGCTTCGAGCTTGTGGCGCACGATGCGGCGGCGCTGGGCCACCACCAGCAGGAGCAGCAGCACGAAGCCGGTGGCCACCGCGGCCAGCGCGCCGTGGCCGAGGGCCTGGGCGCGCACCGGGCGCAGGTCGGAAAAGATCAGCAGGCGCCAGCCCACGTCCTGCAGGCCGCGGCCGTGCACCAGATAGCTGCCCGCCACGTCGGGCCGGCCGCGGGTCTGCGGGCCGGCGGGGATGGCGGTGCGCAGGTTCATGTGTACGACCTGCCCCTCGGGGCCGGGGTCGGGATTGACGCTGACCGGAAAGTCGCCGATCGGGCCGTCGTTGTAGAGGCGCGACAGCTTGATGTCCACGCGGGTGTCGACCGGCAGCGGGCTGAGGGCGGTGTAGCGCCACTCCGGCACCGACGAGAGG
>SSSX01000353.1 GCA_015657735.1 Zoogloeaceae bacterium | reverse complement strand
TCTCGACGACGGTGTAGGTGCCGGTCGGCACGTTGTTGAAGGTGTAGTTGCCGTTGGCGTCGGTGGTGGTGGTCTGCACCACGGTGCCGGTGCTGTCCTTGAGCTCAACGGTCACACCGGCGATGGGGGTGTCGCCCGTGTTGTTGTTGTCCACATCTTCACGCACGGTGCCGGAGATGGAACCGGGGTTGGCCACAATGCCGGCGTCCCAGGTCTTGTCCGATTCGCCCGAGTCCAGAACGGTCTGGATGGTCTTGCCGGTGCTGGTGTCGGCGTCGCTGTCGGTGGCGTCCGAACCCACGTCCTTCGAGGTGAACACGTAGCCGGTGGGCAGCGTGGTCTTGTCAAACTGCACGCTGTAGGTGCCCGGCTTGAGGCTGGTGAAGAGGTAGTTGCCGCTGGCGTCGGTGGTCTGGGTGGTGACCACGTTGCCTGCTGCATCCAGCAGCGACACCTTCACGCCCTGCACGCCGGCTTCGCCCGCGTCCTGCACGCCGTTCTTGTTGGTGTCGTACCAGACCTTGTCGCCCAGCTCGGCCAGCTTGTACAGGCCGGCATCCACGTTCGGGTTGTTCTGACCCGACTGGAGGGTCACCGGTGCGGTGTTGCCGGCGGCGTTGATGTCGCTGTCGGTCGCTTCGTCGCCGCCCAGGTCCTGGCCGGTGATTTCATAGCCGGCGGGCTTGAGCACGGCCACCGAGTAGGTGCCCGGGGTGACGGTGAAGCCGTAGTTGCCGTTGGCGTCGGTGGTGGTGCTTTGCACCACGTTGCCGCCCGCGTCCTTGAGCTGCACGGTGACGCCGGCAATGCCGGATTCGCCCGCATCCTGAACGCCGTTGGCGTTCTTGTCTTCCCACACCCGGTCGCCCAGGGTGGCCGGACGCTCATCCACGAAGTCGTTGCCGGTGCTGGACGAGCCAGGCGGCAGGATCACCGTGATCACGTTGGGGTTGCCACCATCCACGTCGCCCACGTCGGTGTAACCCGGCTTGTTGGTCTCGACGACGGTGTAGGTGCCGGTCGGCACGTTGTTGAAGGTGTAGTTGCCGTTGGCGTCGGTGGTGGTGGTCTGCACCACGGTGCCGGTGCTGTCCTTGAGCTCAACGGTCACACCGGCGATGGGGGTGTCGCCCGTGT
>SSSX01000352.1 GCA_015657735.1 Zoogloeaceae bacterium | reverse complement strand
GCCGAGATCGAACAGCACCTGACGCAGCCGCTCGACACCCCCGCCCATCCGTTCGAGCGTGCGTTCGCCACTTCCCTTCAGCGTGTAGCCGAGCGTGACCCGTTCGATGTGCCCGCCGTCGCGCTCGGCCACGGTCCGGAAATCGGCAAAACCTTCAAACCAGGCGAGATTGCGGAACGCATCGTCGGAATCGAGGAAGAAATAGCGGCGGGCAACCGCCGGCTTGAGGTAGTTGAGCTGCGTCGTCAGATCGTGCAGATAGTCGAACACCGAACGCAGACGCTGATCGAGGCCGACACGCACCGAATCGATGTACCGTGATGCATCGCCGGCACGCCGCCGGGTGTCGGCGACCTCGCCCTTCAACTCGCCGAGCAGACCGCCCGCACTCCCCGCGTCGCGCTCGGCCAGCGGCGCAGCAATCGGCTGGAACTCGGGCAGTCCGGCCGTCGCGGCCAGCCTGACTTCAGGAAACACCGCGCCCGGCACGACACCCGGAAAAACCGTCGTCGACGTGCGCAGCCCCGTCGCGCGGGCATCGATCTCCTGCACGCGCAGGCGCGCCGCCTCGATGTCGAAGGCGGCGATATCGGCCAGCAGCGCGGCGGCCTCGGCATCCAGACGGCCTGCGTCGGGGCTGGCGCCGTCGGGCTGAACGATGCGGAGCTTGGCGGGTTTTGAAGACACGGGCGGCCGTCCGGTGATGCGGGAAGAATAATATTATCGGCCCGCCCCCCTCATCCCACAAGGTGTGCAACTCCCATCGCCGGCCATTTTCGGCACCGGACGGGCCGCACTGCGTGGCCGGCGGCTTGCAATCCATGCGCATTTTTCATGCCAATGCATTGACCAGCAAAGCCGGCGGAACACAAAATCGTCACATTAGGGTTTTCCCCTATTTATGCCATACGACATAACTGTACAAAATCACACAAAATGTTGACTACGGCATAAAACAAAGGCCGAAAAGCACATCTAAAAACTTGTTTGTCACACCATAAAAACCCGTCGACATGAAAAAAACACCTTGCCAGACAACGGTAAAACCCTGTGTCACATCATTC
>SSSX01000351.1 GCA_015657735.1 Zoogloeaceae bacterium | reverse complement strand
TGCCAGTGCGACAGATGCGCCAGCGACTTCAGGACATGTTGGAAATCAAGCGGCTTCATCGCCAGCCTCCGAATATGCTGAACTGTATTTAAAGACAGCATTTTCAGAGCACCGTTCCACAGGCAACGGTGACATAGCCATTTTTTTTGTTTTGCCCCTGTTGGCTGTGGGTGCGACTTCAGTCGCACAAACCCTGGTTGGTGAGCGGCAGCCCTTCAGTCGGGCCTTTGCGTGCGACTGAAGTCGCACCTACAGCCTGCATCACCGATTTTTTTACCGCTTGCCCGACGTCCGGTGGCGAATCCGGCGTGGCTTCACCAGATCATCAAGCTGCGTCGCAGCATTTCATCAATTGATAGACTCATAAAATCAGTTTCTTGGTTGATTTTTCGATTGAAAAGTTTTTTTTGTTTTAAATCAATTTCTTGTTCTGACTGGCACGGTCCTTGATATAGGGATTGGTGTGTTCGAAACCAGATCGAGGAAACGATGAGCGACCCGACGAAGCCGTCAGTTGATGTGAACCGCAAGTACGTCCGAGTCGTGGAGAGGCGGCCGGACGGGCTGGTGGAGTTCGAGTTCTCGATTTCCGATCCGGCGCTGTACGTCGAGATGTTGCTGCCTGAAGCCGCCTACGAGGAATTCTGCAAGTCCAACCGGGTGATCCTTCTCGAAGGCACCCGGCCGGAGTCGGAGAATGGCTGTGACTGGAACTGGAATCTGCACGAGGCGACCCACCAGCGTTTCCGCTGAAGAGACCGGGACGTAAGTCCCGGCAAGTCAAATAGAGAAGAGGAGAGAAAACACATGCAAATCGACCTGCGCACGGTATCCATCAAGCCGCTGCGACACACCTTCGACAACATCGCCCGTCGCATCGGTGCCGACAAGCCCGCCTCCCGCTATCAGGAGGGCACGCTCGACATGCAGCAGACGGCCAACTTCCACTACCGGCCGACCTGGGATCCCGATCATCTGATCTACGACACCGCCCGCACCGCCATCAAGATGGCCGACTGGTACGCGTTCAAGGATCCGCGCCAGTTCTACTACGGCGCCTACACCCTGGCCCGCGCCAAACAGCAGGACACCGCCGAGGCCAATTTCGACTTCGTCGAGAACCGTGGCCTGGCTGCCACGCTGCCGGACGAAGTGCGCGACACGGTGCTGCAGATGCTGATTCCGCTGCGTCACGTGGCCTGGGGTTCGAACATGAACAACGCCGGCATCTGCGCCTACGGCTATGGCACGGCCTTCACCCAGCCGTGCATCTACCAGTCGATGGACCAGCTCGGCATCGCCCAGTACATCACCCGCGTCGGCCTGCTGCTGGGCGATGTGGACGTGCTGGACTCGGCCAAGAAGGCCTGGATGGAGGACGACGCCTGGCAGGGTCTGCGCCGTTACGTCGAGGACTGCATGGTCATCAAGGATCCGGTCGAGCTGTTCGTGGCCCAGAACGTGGCCCTCGACGGCCTGCTCTACCCGCTGGTGTACGAAACCATCATCGACGACGTGCTGTCGTCGAAGGGTGGTACGCCGGTGGCGATGCTGACCCAGTTCATGACCGACTGGTACACCGAGGTCAAGAAGTGGATCGACGCGACGATGAAGACCGCCGCCGCCGAATCCGACGAAAACAAGGCCATCCTCGGCAAGTGGGTCGTCGCCTGGCGCGACCGTGCCGCCGCGGCCCTCCTGCCGGTCGGCCGCATCGCCCTCGGCGAGCGTACCGACGAGCTGACCGCCGAAGTCGTCCAGCAGTTCAATGCGCGCATGGCCAAGGCCGGCGTTCCCGTCTGAGGATCAATCGATGTCCACCGTATTCATTGCACTGCAAACCAACGAAGACACCCGACCCATCGTCGAGGCGATCGTCCAGGACAACCCGAGCGCCGTCGTCAATGAGCAGCCGGCGATGGTGAAGATCGACGCCAACGACAAACTGGTCGTGCGCCGCGAGACCATCGAGGAACTGATCGGCCGCCCCTACGACCTGCAGGAACTGCAGATCAACCTGATCACCATGTCCGGCAACCTCGACCAGACCGACGACGAGATGGTCCTGTACTGGAACGCTTGAGCGATTTAAGGAGACACGAACAATGGACATGCAAGTTGCCAAGAAGAAGCTCGGTCTGAAAGAGCGCTACGCCGTCATGACGCGCGGCCTCGACTGGACGCCGTCTTACCAGAAGATGGAAGACATCTACCCGTACATCGCGTACGAGGGCATCAAGATTCACGACTGGGACAAGTGGGAAGATCCGTTCCGCCTGACCATGGACGCCTACTGGAAATACCAGGCCGAGAAGGAACGCAAGCTCTACGCGATCATCGACGCCTTCGCCCAGAACAACGGCCACCTGAACGTCACCGACGCGCGCTACCTCAACACCGTCAAGCTGTTCATCAGCGGCATCAGCCCGCTGGAGTACGTGGCGCACCGCGGCTTCGCCCACGCCGGCCGCCAGTTCCCCGGCCCCGGCCCGCGCGTCGCCTGCCTGATGCAGTCGCTCGACGAGATCCGCCACGCCCAGACCCAGGTGCACGCGATCTCCAACTACAACAAGTACTACAACGGGATGCACGACTTCCACCACGCCCACGACCGGGTGTGGTTCCTGTCGGTGCCGAAGAGCTTCTTCGACGACGCGATCACCGCCGGCCCGTTCGAGTTCATGGTGTCGATCGGCTTCTCGTTCGAGTACGTGCTGACCAACCTGCTGTTCGTGCCCTTCGTTTCGGGCGCGGCCTACAACGGCGACATGGGCACGATGACCTTCGGCTTCTCGGCCCAGTCCGACGAAGCCCGGCACATGACCCTCGGCCTCGAGGTGATCAAGTTCATCCTCCAGCAGGACCCGGCCAACGTGCCCATCGTCCAGCGCTGGATCGACAAGTGGACCTGGCGCGGCTACCGCGTGCTGACCCTCGTGGCGATGATGATGGACTACATGCTGCCCAAGCGCACGATGAGCTGGAAGGAAGCGTGGGAAGTGTACTTCGAGGAAAACGGCGGTGCGCTGTTCAAGGATCTGGCCCGCTACGGCATCAAGATGCCGGACTGCGCCGCGCAGATCGCCCTCGAGAAGGATCACCTGTCCCACCAGGCCTGGAGCACCTTCTACAACTACGCCGCGGCCGCCAACTTCCACACCTGGATGCCCGACGAGGACGAGATGGCCTGGCTGTCCTCCAAGTACCCGGAGAGCTACGACAAGTACTACCGTCCGCGCATGGAGTACTGGCGCGAAGAGGCTGCCAAGGGCAACCGCTTCTACAACAAGACGCTGCCCATGCTGTGCCAGACCTGTCAGATCCCGATGATCTTCACCGAGCCGGGGGATCCGACCAAGCTCTGCTACCGCGAAGTGGATTACAAGGGCGACAAGTATCACTTCTGCTCAGACCACTGCAAAAAGATCTTCGAAGACGAACCCGAGAAGTACGTCCAGGCCTGGCTGCCGGTGCACCAGATCTACCAGGGCAACTGCTTCCCGGAAGGCACCGACCCGACCGTCGAAGGCTTCGATCCGCTGGCTGCGGTGCTGAAGTACTACAACCTGGAATTCGGCCGCGACAACCTCGACTTCGAAGTGTCGGAAGACCGGAAGAACTTCGCCGAATGGCGTGGCCAGGCGACCAAGAACGTCTGATGCATGGCACCGCGGGCCTTGCCCGGCCCGCGGTGCGCGAGACACGAACAGGAGACATGACATGGCTGTAGCTGCCGTCAAGCAATACGAATTCGCATCCGCCGACACCGTGGACAAGTTCCACGGCGCCCAACTGCTGTACATCGGCTGGGAAGACCACCTGATGTTCTGCGCGCCCTTCGCGTTCCCCTTCCCGCCGAGCATGCCTTTCGGCGACATCGTCGCCGGCGTGCTGCCGGGCGCCTTCGGCTACCACCCCGACTTTGCCAAGATCGACTGGTCGAAGGCCGAGTGGCTCAAGTCGGGCAAGCCCTGGCAGCCGGACGCCGCAAAGTCGCTGGCCGACAACGGGCTGAAGCACAAGGACGTGATCCGCTTCCGCACCCCGGGTCTGACCGGAATCAAAGGCTCCTTCAGCTGAGGGAACTGTAAAGGTGGCAATCCGCGCTGGCGGGTTGCCACCCGACCGACCGAAAACGGATACCGCACATGAGCTACGAACTGACCATTGAACCGATCGGCCAGACGATCGAAGTCGAGGACGGCCAGACCATTCTCGACGCCGCGCTGCGCGCCGGCATCTGGCTGCCCCATGCCTGCTGCCACGGACTCTGCGCAACCTGCAAGGTGCAGGTTACCGACGGCGAAGTGGATCACGGCGAGGCCTCCAGCTTCGCGCTGATGGACTTCGAGCGCGACGAGGGCAAGACCCTGGCCTGCTGCGCCCGCCTTGAAAGCGACGTGACCATCGAGGCGGAAATCGAGGAAGATCCGGATGCCGAGTCGATCCCGGTCCGCGACTTCCCGGGCACCGTCACCCGCATCGACGATCTGACGCCGACCATCAAGGGCATCTTCATCGAGCTCGACGAGGCCATCCATTTCCAGGCCGGCCAATATATCAACATCGACATTCCCAGCCTCGGCATCAGCCGCGCCTTCTCGCTCGCCAATGTGCCGCTCACCGGCCGCGAGATCGAGCTGAACATCCGGATCGTGCCGGGCGGCGTGGGAACGACCTATCTGCACCAGCAGCTCAAGGCCGGTGACCGCGTCAAGCTGTCCGGACCCTACGGCCGCTTCTTCGTGCGCAAGTCGGCCAACGTGCCGCTCATCTTCATGGCCGGCGGCTCCGGTCTGTCGAGTCCGCGCAGCATGATTCTCGATCTGCTCGCCGAGGGCAGCACG
>SSSX01000350.1 GCA_015657735.1 Zoogloeaceae bacterium | reverse complement strand
GCCGACGTGCACCCAGGTGCCGGTGACGAGCTTGAAGTCCTCGCCGACGCGGCCGTCGAAGAGCAGGCCCTTTTGCGGACGCTGCGGATCGACGAACTCGACCGCGTCGCCGATCCTGTAGAAGCCTTCCTCGTCGAAGGCCGCCTGCGACAGCTCGGGCAGCTTCCAGTAGCCGGGCATCACGTTGTGGCCGCGCACCCGCACTTCCATCTTGTCGGCCGACGGCACCAGCTTGAGCTCGGTGCCGGGAATCGGGATGCCGATCACCCCCGTACGCTCCGGCGCGAAGTGGCTGTCGGTGCTCAGCGGCGCGGTTTCGGTCGACCCCCAGCCCGACACCAGCGGCACATGCACGCCGAGGGTTTCCATCGACAGCCGGTTGATCTCCTCGTACAGGTGCTGCGGCAGCGCGGCGGCGGCGTAGAAGATCACCTGCAGGTTCTTGAAGAAGGCTTGGCGCAGGGATTCGTCCTCGTGCAGCGCCGAGACCAGCATGTCGAAGCCGCGCGGCACGTTGAGATACACCGTCGGCGACACGTCGCGCAGGTTCTTCAGGCTGGTTTCGAAGGCCCCCGGCGCCGGCTTGCCGGCATCCAGATACAGCGTGCCGCCGTTGCGCAGCACCATGTTGAAGTTGTGGTTGCTGCCGAAGGTGTGGCTCCACGGCAGCCAGTCGACGATGACCGGCGGCGTGCTGTCGAGGAAGGGCCAGATCTGCGCCTTGGCCTGCTGGTTGGAGCAGATCATGTGCTGGGTGTTGATCACCGCCTTCGGCGCGCCGACCGAGCCGGAGGTGAACAGGAACTTGGCGATCGTGTCGCCGGCGACCCGGGCGTAGGCCGCATCCACCGCCGCGTCGTCGGTGCGTTCGAGCAGCGCCGCGAAGGGCACCGCGCCGTCGCCGCAGCCGCCGGCCGTGCCGGCCACCACCACGCCGTCGTGCAGCGCGGCGATGGCGGCCAGCGCCGGCGCAAAGCGGGCGTGGTGCTCGACGAAGATCACCCCCGGGGTGATGTGCTCGATGTTGCTCTTGAGCTTGGCGAAATCCTTCGACACCAGCGAGTAGGCCTGCGAGATCGCCGACACCGGCACGCCGACGTGCATCGCCGCCAGCATCAGCAGCGCATCTCGACGCTGTTGTCGGACAGCACCACCACCGGCCGCTCCGGCGACAGGTTGTGGCCGAGCAGCCAGCTGCCCACCGCCCGCACGCGGGCCAGGGTTTCGGCGTAACTGAGTCTGCTCCACTCGCCGTCGGCGCCGCGCTCGGCGATGAAGGTGCGCTCCGGCGTCTCGGCGGCCCAGCGCAGCAGGTGGTCGCCGAGCTTGTCCGGCACGCCGCCGAGCGGCATCGGCGAGCGCAGCACGCGGCTGCCGTCGGCGCGGTGTTCGACCTGCACGGTGGCCGGCGCGAAGAGCTTCGCGGGGTCGCGAATGATCGGGTTCATCGTCCGCTCTCCTTATTTGGCGGGAAGCATCTTCCACTCGCCGCCCTGCACGCGCACCAGCACGCGGGCGCGCTCGTCGAGACCGAAGTGATCGGTGGCGCTCATGTTGAACACGCCATGGGCGCCGGCAACCTCGCGCTCGGATTCGAGCGCGTCGCGCAGGCCCTTGCGGAAGGCCGGCGTGCCCGGCTTGCCGGCTTTCAGCGCAACCGGCACGGCCTTCTCGATCAGCTTGTAGGCATCGTACGCATAGGCGCCGAAGGACGACACGCTGCCGGCGCCGTACTTGGCTTCGTAGAGCTTGATGTAGTCCAGCGCCGGCTTCTTCGACGGGTGCGCATCGGGCAGCTGGCTGGCCACCGCGACCGGGCCGATCGGCAGGATGCCGCCCTCGACGGCCTTGCCGCCGACCTTCAGGAACTCCTTGTTGGCGGCCGCGTGGGTCTGGTAGATCTGGCCCTTGTAGCCGCGCTCGAAGAGCGTGGTGTGGGGCAGCGCGGCCGGGGTACCGGAACCGGCGATCATGATCGCGTCCGGTCTGGCGGCGATCAGCTTGAGCACCTGCCCGCTCACCGAGGTGTCGACCCGGTTGTAGCGCTCGACGGCCGCCAGCTTGATGCCGGCGGCGTCGGCGGCGGCGGTGATCTGCTTGAGCCAGTCCTCGCCGTAGGGGTCGTTGAAGCCGATGAAGCCGAGCGTCTTGACGCCGTTCTGCTGCATGTGGCCGACCAGCGCCCTGGCCATCAGCGAGTTGTGCTGGGGGGCGCGGAAAACCCACGCGTTCTTGGCGGCCGGCAGATCGACCGGGCACATCGCGACCTGCGGCGTGGCGGTTTCGTTGGCGACCTCGGCCATCGCCGCGCACGCCGGCGTGCTCGACGAACCGACCAGCACATCCACCTTGTCTTCGGTCACCAGCTTGCGGGCGTTCTTGGTGGCCTGGCCGGGGTCGGTGGCGTCATCCAGCACGATGTAATTGACCTTCTCGCCGCCGATGCTGGCTGGCAGGATCGCGAAGGTGTTCTTCTCCGGAATGCCGAGCGACGCCGCCGGGCCGGTGGCCGACACGGAAACGCCGATATTGATGTCGGCCTGAGCGACGCCGGCGGTGGCCAGCAGCATCAGGGTGGGCAGTGCGCAGTGCTTTTTCATGGTGTCTCCTCCGTGGGGATGGCTTCCCGTTCATCCCGGTTGTTCATATCAGATATGAGATTTGAAGCGCAGGCAAAATATACTTTACAATACTCAAGGATTGTAAGAGATCGTATGTGATATTTTCAAGGAGGAGACCATGAGCAACTACCAAGCCCCGCTGCGCGACATGCGCTTCGTCATTCACGAGCTGGTCGGCAGCGCGCCGATCTGCGCCCTGCCCGCCTACACCGACTGCGACGCCGGGCTGATCGACGCCGTGCTCGACGAAGCCGGCCGCTTCGCCGGCGACATCCTGTCGCCCCTCAACCCGGTCGGCGACCGGGACGGCGCGCGCTGGCTGGCCGGCGCCGACGGCAAGGGCGAGGTGCGCACCGCGGCCGGCTTTGCCGACGCCTACCGGCAGTTCGCCGCCGGCGGCTGGATGGCCCTGCCGTGCCCGCCGGAACATGGCGGCCAGGGTCTGCCGCGCCTGCTGGCGGTGGCGGTCAGCGAAATGTGGAAATCGGCCAACCTGTCGTTCTCGCACGTCGTCACGCTGACCCACGGCGCCATCGAGGCGCTGATGATTGCCGGATCGGCCGAGCTGAAGGCCACCTGGCTGCCGAAGCTGGTGTCCGGTGAATGGACCGGCACGATGAACATCACCGAGCCGCAGGCCGGTTCCGACCTCGCCGCCATCGGCTGCCGCGCCGTGCCCCAGGCCGACGGCAGCTTCCGCATCAGCGGCCAGAAGATCTTCATCACCTACGGCGACCACGACATGGCCGCCAACATCGTCCACCTCGTGCTGGCCCGCACGCCCGACGCCCCGGCTGGCGTCAAAGGGCTGTCGCTGTTCCTGGTGCCCAAGTTCATCCTCGACGCCAACGGCAATCCGGGCGAACACAACGACGTGTATTGCACCTCCATCGAACACAAGCTTGGCGTACACGGCAGCCCGACCACCACCCTGGTCCACGGCGACCACGGCGGCTCCACCGGCTACCTGATCGGCGAACTCGGCCGCGGGCTGGAAACCATGTTCGTGATGATGAATTCGGCGCGCCTGTCGGTCGG
>SSSX01000349.1 GCA_015657735.1 Zoogloeaceae bacterium | reverse complement strand
AGCGGCTCATGTAAGACATGTAGGCCTTGCCGGTGCCGGGCTCGGCCTGGAAGCTCGCCTCGACGGGATCTTGCACGGCGTTGAGGAGCAGGTAGCCGCCTTCCTCGGGCAGCGTCCAGCGATCGACGTAGAGCGAATGGGTGGCGCCGTGGAAATCATCCACGTGCTTGTCGAACTCCGCCGTCAGCGACAGGGTCGGGTGACACGCGAAGTTCTTGCCGACCTGACCGCTGGAGTTGGCCAGCCCGCTGCGCAGCAGCAGCACCGGGGTCTGGACCGGGCCGGCGGCGAGGATGACGATCGGCGCGTCGACCTGCATGTCGGCCTTCTTCCGGCCCGTCGCCGGGTCGATCACCTCGGCCACCACGCCGGTCGCGGCGCCCTGCTCGGCCAGCACCTTCACGACCCGCGTATCGGCATGGATGGTGGCGCCCTTGGCCACGGCCCACGGCAGGTAGGTGACGAGCATCGACTGCTTGCGGTCCGACGCGCAACCGGCAAAGCAGAAACCGGTCAGGCCGCAGTTCTTCACGTTGCGCCGCGCAACGCCGGCGGGGATGCCGAGCTTCTTCAGGCCCTTGTTGATGATCTCGGCGCCGGCGCTGGTTTCGTGGCGGCCGTTCTGCTTGATCTGCAGATTGCGCTCGACCTTCTCGAAATAGGGCTTCATGACCGCCGGCGTCAGGTTGGTCAGCCCGAACTCGCGGCCCCACAGGTCGAGGTAGTAATCCGGCGTGCGGAAGCACAGCGCCGCGTTGACCACCGTCGAGCCGCCCACGCAGGCGCCCTGCAGGATCGAGATGTCGCCGTGGGTGTTGGACTGGCCGCCGTGGTCCTGGTACAGCGTGCCCATGGCGATGGCCATCATCTCGGCGAACTTTTCCGACGGCACATAGGGGCCGGCCTCCAGCACGACGACTTTCTTGCCCCGCGAGGCCAGCTCGTAGGCGGCGATGGCGCCGCCCGCACCGGAGCCGACGATCACCGCGTCGGCCTTGAGGTGCACGCGGCTTTCGGTAACGTCGGCGGCTTGGGTGACCTTGAGGCCGTGCCCGGCCGCCTGAATTGCAATCTTCTTGTCCATGTCTGTCTCCGCGTCAATCCTTGGGCATCGGGGCATTGCCCAGCGATTCCAGGCCCCAGCGCCGGGTCACCGGGCCGTCGTAGCCGAGCGGGAGCCAGGTCGGGGGATTGGCCCAGTAAGCCAGGCCGATGAGTTTCTTGAGGCCCACCGCGAGGGCCCGCTGCGGCACCTCGGGCGAGTCGGCCCAGGCATCCAGGAAAGCCCGCGCCTGGGCATCGTCGAGGGCGACGAAGGGTTGGCCGAACTGCGCGCGGGGGCCGTCGTTGAAATAGGCGATGCCGCCCTTCAGCCCCGCCAGGATGTGCGGCTCCATGGTGGCGAGCAGCGCCGCGTCGAGGGTCTGCAGCACCGGTACGTCCTTCGCCGGCACGAGTCGGGTGCCATCGGTGACCAGTGCCACCTCCATCAGGCGGCGGAACACCGCGTACTCGGCGTCCGACATGTGCGCGATCCCCGTCGGCAGCGCCGCCACGGCGCGCGCCGGAGCCAGCGCGGCGCCCACCGCGGCCAGGCTCGCGGCGGCGCTGCAGAGGCGCAGGAAGTCGCGGCGACCAAGGCTCTGGATGTGGGAAAGCGCCTGCAGCGTATTGGCTTCCAGTCTTTTCATTGTGCTGTTCCTGTTGGGTTCATCGGAGACGGCCGGCGGTCAGAAAACCTTGACCAGTCGCAGATTGAGACGGGAGGACTCCTTCCAGCCGTTCTCGGTATGGACCGACTGTCCGCCTTGCAGCTGCAGCTGGATGTCCGGCGCGACGAAGGTCGCAAAGGTCGCCAGCAGCCGGTTGTTGTTGGCGCGGTCGTGCTGCGCGACGCCGTTCAGGCGGGTCTCGCCGCCGATATCGTGAAAGTAGGACAGCGCCCAGTGCGTCGTCGGCGACACCAGATAGCGCAGGTGGGCCTGGGCGCTGAAGCTCTCGTCCTGCTTGAGGGTCTGCCCCGCGTAGTTGTCGTTCTTGCCGAACACCGCGGTTTCGAGGATCACGTCGAGCATGAAGTCGTTGCCGAGGGCGGTTACATAACCGGCGTGGAAAATGCCCTTCCAGCGGTTCTGCCCGACGTTGACGCCGCCCCTGGCGGCCTCGTACTGGCCGACCGGCACCGACGCGAAGGCGGAGACGCCGAACCACTGTTTCTGCTCGGGCCGGTTCACCAGCCAGAGGGTGCCGCCGAGCAGCGGATCGCCGACCCCGCTGGACGACTGGGAGGCGGGCTCCTTGAGCGAGACGGAACCGAAGGGGACGATGATCTGCGGATCGATCACGTAATCGCCGACCTTGGTGAAATGGACGTAGCGCAGCAGGCCGATGTCGGTCTTCAGCTTGAAGGGCCCCGACACCCGGTCGCCGCCCGAGTAGAAGGCGTTGTGTTCGGTGTGCTGGTAATACACGATGCCCAGGTCCACCCCCGGCGGCAGCGCCGCGTAGTCGCCCGGATCGGTGGCGATCTGCGCCGCGCAGGCGGTGCCGGCCACGGCCGCGCAGGCGAGCGCACCGGCAAGTTTCGAGGCGAGCTCTCTGCCCATAACGGGTTTTTTCATTCTTGTGTCTCCTGATCTTTGGTCATTCAAGCGGGTGCTGCTGCGGCACCGTCCGCAATAAACGTTCCAGCCCCGCGTCATCCGCGCCGGATCAAGAGAAATCAAAGCCTTAACGCCGTCCGCCCCAATCTGGGCAATGGCGTTGGGGCCTCGACGGTTTCTTCCTGCAACACGAATCTCAAATTGAGACTTCCCGATGCTTCCATCCGGCGGCGCCATCCGTGCCGGATTGCGGGAGTCGGAGCCCGCTCATTCGCCTGTGCTACATTTCCCGCCGGATCAATGAACTCGTCGGGAGGTGAAATCATGGTGAAAGCACGGTTTGTCGGCCACGCGTCGCTGGCGCTGGTGGCGGTTGCGGGGCTGGCGGGTTGCCTGAGCAATCCGGAGAAAAAGGAGAGTGCGCCGGCTCCGGCGGCGCAGGCCCCCGCAGCGGCGCCGGCGGTCCAGGCGCCGGCCGCGCCGCCTGCGCCGGCGCCCAAGGCGGAGGCGCCGGCCAAGGGCAAGAAGGGTGCCAAGGGGGCGAAGGGGGCCAAGGCGCCGGCCGCCGAGGTGGCGGCGGCTCCGCCCGAGCAGGCGCCTGCTCCGGCGCCGGCGGCCGAGGCGGCGCCGGGCAAGATCGGGCCGGGCATGAATGCCCGCGGCGAGGTGGTCGATTCGTCGAAGGTCGAATCCGGCTACGGCCAGAAGATCAAGGGCATGCGCGACTGGGAGGGCGAGATCACCGGCCGGCCGGCGCCGGGCAGCAAGTTCACGCGGCTGCAGATCGGCATGCCGCTCAAGCAGGTCACCGACCTGATCGGCCAGCCGTCCGACCAGGGCGCCTACATCACCGGCAAGGCCTTCATCCCGTTCTTCTTCGGCAGCGACAAGCACCGCCAGGAGCTGGT
>SSSX01000348.1 GCA_015657735.1 Zoogloeaceae bacterium | reverse complement strand
CGACGGCACGGTGCGCAGCTGCATCACCGCCGAGCAGGCCAGGCAGGACAGCATCTACGCCGGGCGCAGCGACGGGCGCTGCACCCTCACCGACATCGAGAAGGACGACCGGCGCGTGCGCGGCCGCCTGAGCTGCAGCCAGCCGTCGGGCACGGCGGATTTCGAAACCCTCGTCGATAGCGCCGAGCACCTGACGACACGCCTTCGCATGCGCTCGGCGCAGGGCGAAATGCAGCTCGATACCGACGCCCGCTGGATCGCCGCCGATTGCGGGGCGGTCAGCCCGCTGCCGGGAGGTGCGCGATGACACGCCGCGCCGTCGCGCCGCTCGTCGCCGGCCTGCTGGCTGCGCTGCTGTCGGCCTGCGGCAGCACGCCGCCGGTCCGCTACTACACCCTCGGGCCGCCCGCCGCGGCGTCGCTGGCCAGCCGGCCGGCGACGAGCGGTCCGGCGCTGGTGGTCGGCCCGGTCGGGGTGCCGGCGGCGGTCGACCGCCTGCACATCGTCCGCCTCGAGGGCGGCAGCCGCGCCGAGGTGGCCGACGGCCACCGCTGGGCGGCGCCGCTGAAAACCGAGATCGCCCGCCGGGTGGCCGGCGAACTGGCCCGCCGCACGCCTTACGTGCGCGCCGTGGCGTGGCCCCAGGCGAGCGTCGCCGAACCCGAACTGACGCTGCCCATCGACGTGCAGCGCTTCGACGCCGAGGGTTTCGAGCGGGTCACGCTGGAGGCCGTGTGGACCTTGCGCAGCAACGGCCGCGACCTGGCGAGCCGCCGCTTCAGCGCCACCGAAAGCGTCGCCGAACCGGGCTGGGACGGCCTCGCCGCGGCCCACGGGCGACTCGTCGATGCGCTCGCCGCCGACATCGCCGGGGCGCTCGCGGCGCGCTGAGCCGGCGTCAGCCTTTCGGCTTGTCCTTTTCCTTGTCCTTGGCCACCGTCTTGCGCGGCGCCCGGGCGGCCGGCTTGACGCGCCCGAGCCGGCGGCGGATCTCGTCGGAATCCATCCACAGGTCGCTGCCCTGCAGAATGCGGTCGATGTCGGTGGCGCTGAGGAAGGGCATGCACAGGCGCTTGGTGACCTTCTCGAACCAGTTGCCGAGCGCATGCACCTCGGCCATCTGCTCGCTGCCCTTGCCGGCGAAACTGCTCGAGTAGGTGTGGAACATCAGCTGGCAGTTGTCATGGACGATGAGCTCGTCGCCGGACAGGAAGATGAAGGCCGCCATCGAGTAGGCCCGCGCCTCGAGAACGGTGACGACGCGGGCCTCGGAAGCCAGCATGTTGTTGATGATCTGCAGGCCGGTGTTGAAGTCGCCGCCCGGCGAATTGATGTGCAGGTAGATCAGGTCGGTCTGGGCGGCGGTGCGCAGCGTGTAGAACAGTTCGGTGTAGTACTGGGGCTCCTGCAGCTCGCCGCACAGGTAGTAGGAAACCTGGTTGATCGGCACATGCCGCTCGTAGCGCACGAGCCCTTCGAAGGGCACCATCTCGTCGGCCGCCGGCTCTTCGCCGCGTCCCGGATTGCGCTGCACAACCATGGCCCTGCCCTCCGTCGATGGACACCCGGACAGTATGCGACGCGGCGGCGGAAAGGGGCAATGCGGCGGCCGTGCCGGCCTCAGCGATCCCCTTCGCCGAACACCGGCCGGGTCGATGGCGGCGCGGCGCTGGTGTCGATGATCGGCAGCTCGACCTTGAAGATGCCGTGGTTGGCCACTTCGCCCCACAGGCGGCCGCCGTGGCTGGCGATGATGGCGCGGCTGATCGCCAGGCCGAGGCCGTGGCTGCCTTCCTTCGACGCTTCGAAGGGCTCGAACAGATGGGTCGCGCGCTCGGCGCTGAGGCCCGAGCCCGAATCCTCGACGCGCAGGCACACCCGCTCGGTGCCGTCCTTCCACGCGGCGACCCACACCCGCCGCGGCTGGCGCGGACTGTCGGCCACCGAGTCGAAGGCGTTGGCGAGCAGGCTGCGCAGCACCACTTCGAGCTGCAGGCGGTCCACCCGCAGGCTGGCGTCGGGCATCGGGGCGATGCGCAGGCGCACGCCGGTCTGCTCGGAGCGGGCGCGGTAGGGGGCGACGGCGGATTCGACGAGTTCGGCCAGCGTCACCGTCTCGGGCTGCGGCGCGCCGGTGCGGAAGAAATCCTGCAGCCGCCGCATCACCGCACCGGCCTTGGCCGATTCGCGCTGCACGCAGTGCAGCGCCGAATGCAGCGCCTCGCCGGTGTCGCCCTCGCCGATCAGGCGCTCGCAGGTGTCGGCGTAGGCGGCCAGGGCGGTCAGCGGATGGTGCAGCTCGTGGGCCAGCGCGCCGGCCATCTCGCCGGCGGCGGCGAGGTGCAGGCTCTGGCGCAGGTCGGCGCTGGTGCGGCGCTGTTCATTGACCACCGCGCCGACGAAAAAGCCGACCACCGCCATCGCCATCGCCAGGATCTGCAGTTCGGCGACGCTGACCGCGCTGTAGTGCAAGGCCCGCATGGCGACGATCACGCCGATCTGCAGCACCGCCGCGCACAGGATCGCGCCGGCCATGCCCTGGCGGGCGGCGGCCCACACGATGGGCAGGAACAGCAGGTAGAACAGCTTGAAGCCGCTGTGGCCGCCGACGCCGAAGGCCAGCCACAGGGTCGCGATGCCGAGCAGCAGGTAACCGGCGCTTTCGCGGTTGAGCACCGAACGCAGCAGGCGCTTGCGCCCGCGCCGGCTCGACAGCCACCACAGCAGCGGCATCATCACCGCGATGCCGACGCCGTCGCCGACCCAGAAATGCTTCAGCCCGGTCCACCAGCCGGCCGCCGGCAGGAGGCCCACCGCGCGCAGCGACAGCAGGTAGGCGACGCTGATCAGCAGCGAGCCGAGCGCCACCCGCAGCAGCCAGGCGGCGAGGCTGCGGCGGTCGTCGAGCAGGGTGTCGCGGGGCAGGCGCCGGGCCAGCGTCAGCCCGAGCATGCCGTAGCCGGCGGTCAGCACCAGCGCCGGCAGGATGCTGGTCCACAGCGGCGCCAGCGGGTTGCGGGCGGCCAGCTCGGTGAGCACCACGGCGATGCCCAGCGGCAGCCACGCGGCGCGCCCGAGGCGGATCACGAAGATCAGGCCGAGCGCCGGCGCCGGGTTCCACGGCGTGATGTTGAGGCCGTACAGCGGATGGACGAAGCTCGCCACGTCGAAGGCGACGTACAGGCCGATGAAGCCGACGATGAGGGGCAAGCGGCGCAACCAGTCGGCGGCGGTGGCTTTGACGTCACGGATCATGCCGGGCGGAGGCGCGATGGCGGCGGGCAACAAAGTGTTAAATGTTCCACATTGTGAACGCTGTTCCCAAAATCGGAAACCCGCGCCGGCTATGTTGCCCCTGGCATTTCCCAAGTGCATCACGTTCGGACGAAAAAAAACCGGCCCGACGGAGGTCGGGCCGGTTTGCGGTCGGGGCGCGCCGCGGTTCAGCGGGTGGCGGCAACCGCTTCGGCGGTGCCGGCCGGCAGCTCGTCGGGCAGCGCGCCGGACAGGGCCAGTTCCATCCGCGCCATGTCCAGTTCGTTCTCGGAGCGGGACACCACCACCGTCGCCACGGCGTTGCCGATGATGTTGGTCAGCGCGCGGGCTTCGCTCATGAAGCGGTCGATGCCGAGGATCAGGGCCATGCCGGCGATGGGGATGCTCGGCACCACGGCCAGGGTCGAGGCCAGGGTGATGAAGCCGGCGCCGGTGATGCCGCTGGCGCCCTTCGAGGTCAGCATCGCCACGCCGATGATGGTCAGTTCCTGCATCAGGGTCAGTTCGGTGTTGGTGGCCTGGGCGATGAAGAGGGCCGCCATCGTCATGTAGATGTTGGTGCCGTCGAGGTTGAAGGAGTAGCCGGTGGGCACGACCAGGCCGACCACCGAGCGGCCGCAGCCCATCTTCTCGAGCTTGTTCATCAGCTTGGGCAGCGCCGACTCGGAGGAGCTGGTGCCGAGCACGATCAGCAGTTCTTCGCGGATGTACTTGACGAACTTGAAGATCGAGAAGCCGGTGTAGCGGGCGATGGCGCCCAGCACGATGAACACGAACAGGCCGCAGGTGAGGTAGAACGAACCCATCAGCTTGGCCATCGGCACCAGCGCGCCCACGCCGTACTTGCCGATCGTGAAGGCCATGGCGCCGAAGGCACCCAGCGGAGCGAGCTTCATCACGCTATTGACGATACCGAACAGCACGTGGGAGACCTGCTCGACGAAGTCGAACACCGGCTTGCCCTTGTCGCCCATTGCCGCCAGCGAGAAACCGAACAGGATGGCGATCAGCAGCACCTGCAGGATGTCGCCCTTGGCGAAGGCATCGATGAAGGTCGTCGGGATGATGTTGAGCACGAACTCGACCGTCGATTGGGCGTGGGCCTTGGCGGCGTAGCCTTCGATGACCTTGGTGTCGAGCGTGGATAGATCGGCGTTGAAGCCGGCGCCCGGTTTGGCGATGTTGGCCACCAGCAGGCCGATCACCAGCGCCAGCGTCGATACCAGTTCGAAGTAGAGCAGCGCCTTGCCGCCGACCCGGCCGACCTTCTTCATGTCCTGCATGCCGGCGATGCCGTGCACCACCGTACAGAAGATCACCGGCGCGATGATCATCTTGACCAGCTTGATGAAGCCGTCGCCGAGGGGTTTGAGGTCCACCCCCAGTTTCGGTTCGAAATATCCCAGCAACACGCCGCACGCAATCGCGAACAGCACCTGCACGTACAGCACTTTATAGAACGGCTTTTTCATGACGGCTTCTCCTCCGGCGGTTGAGTCCATGGCGTCATCGTGCCCGTGCCGCGGGAAGCGCGAAATTGTGAGCGTCCACATTGGGGACGCTCCCATTGTGGAAAACCGGGGGG
>SSSX01000347.1 GCA_015657735.1 Zoogloeaceae bacterium | reverse complement strand
GCCGTCCATTCGGATTCGTTGGAGTGGGCCATCACGATACCGTCGAAGGGAATCGCGCCGAAGCCTTCGGTGCCCTTGTAGTTGCCTTCCTGCGTGGCGGTGAGCAGCGGGTGCAGCACCTTGATCGGCGCCTTGAACATCTCGACGAATTCGAGCAGGCCGCGGTTGGCCAGGCACAGGCCGCCGGAGTAGGAGTAGGCGTCCGGATCGTCCTGCGAATACTGCTCCAGCTTGCGGATGTCGATCTTGCCGACCAGCGACGAGATGTCCTGGTTGTTCTCGTCGCCCGGCTCGGTCTTGGCGACGGCAACCTGGCGCAGCACCGAGGGCCGCAGCTTCACAACGCGGAAGCGCGTGATGTCGCCGTTGAACTCGTGCAGGCGCTTGACCGCCCACGGACTCATGATGGTGGCCAGATAGCGCCGCGGGATGCCGTAGTCGTCTTCAAGGATCGCGCCGTCCTCGGTCACGTTGAAGAGGCCGAGCGGCGATTCGTGCACCGGCGAATCCTTGATCGCGTAGAACGGCACCTTCTCGACGAGGCTCTTCAGTTTTTCCGCCAGCGAGCTCTTGCCGCCGCCGACCGGGCCGAGGAGGTAGAGCAGCTGTTTCTTTTCCTCGAGCCCCTGGGCCGCGTGGCGGAAGTAGGACACGATCTGCTCGATCGACTCTTCCATTCCGTAGAAATCGCGGAAGGCCGGGTAGATCTTGATCATCTTGTTGGAAAAGATGCGCGACAGGCGCGGGTCGAGCCGGGTGTCGACGAGTTCGGGATCGCCGATCGCCCGCAGCATGCGTTCGGCCGAGGTGGCGTAGGCCAACGGATCGGACTTGCACAGTTCCAGGTATTCCTGGACCGACATTTCCTCTTCCCGCGCCGACTCGTAACGGGTCTGGAAGCTGGTGAAGATACTCATCTGATGTCTCCCGAAGCAGGGCACCTGGGGCGGGTGCCGGATTCGCCGTCCACTCCATATGGGAAACGGCGTGTGACGCAGATCGTTGACTTGAGCACCTCGAAAGCTTGTGGTCGTCCCGTCACGACTGAGAAGTGAAACCGGTTCATTCCATGTGATAGTCGAAAGACCGGGGGAGTTCCACCGGGCAGGCGGGAGTTTTTCACGCTTGATGCGTCAATACCACGCATCGGCGCGGCATTGCCGCGGGGGCTGCGAGCCGATCGGCGGGCTGTGTTAGACTAAAGGTTTTTCCGACGACTTCACGGGCGGCGGGACCAGAAAGGCACGCGTCTTGCTCTGCATTTTCTGCCTGTTTCGTGAAGCGTTATTGTCAAGACCGATCAGGGAATTTTCATGAGCAACCAGGAAACCGTGGTGAGCGCGCTCGAGCGCCGTATCGACATGTCCGTGCCGATGGCCGAAATCGACAAGGATGTGGACGTCCGTCTGAAGCAGATGGCCCGCACCGTCAAGATGCCGGGCTTCCGTCCGGGCAAGGTGCCGTTCCGCATGGTCGCCCAGAACTACGGCCCGCAGGCCCGCTCCGAAGCCATCGGCGCGGCGGTCGAGCGCGTGCTCGGCGAGCAGATCCGCGCCCAGAACCTGCGCGTCGCCGGCTACCCCAACATCGAGCCGAAGGAAGGCGCCAGCGCCGACGCGCTGGAATTCACGGCCGTTTTCGAGGTCTACCCGGAAGTGGTGATCGCCGACGTCAGCGGTCAGGAAGTCGAGCGTCCGCAACTGGAAGTCGGCGAAGCCGAAGTGGACAAGACCCTGGATGTCCTGCGCAAGCAGCGCACCACGTTCGCGGCCGTCGACCGCGCCGCCCAGGACGGCGACCGTGTCACCGTCGATTTCACCGGCCGCAAGGATGGCGAGGAATTCGAAGGCGGCAAGGCTGCCGACTTCCCCTTCGTGATCGGCGGCGGCCAGATGCTGAAGGACTTCGAAACGGCGGCGCTGGGCCTCAAGGCCGGCGAGAGCAAGACCTTCGACATGAGTTTCCCGGCCGACTACCACGCTGCGAATCTGGCCGGTCAGGCCGTCCAGTTCGATGTCGCGATGAAGAAGGTCGAGGCGCCGCAGCTGCCCGAGGTCGACGCCGAGTTCGCCAAGTCGCTGGGTATCGCCGACGGCGACGTCGCCAAGATGCGCGAGGAAGTGAAGGGCAACCTCGAGCGTGAAGTGAAGCGCCGTATCCAGGCCCGGATCAAGGAACGCGTCATGACCGTGCTGATCGACAGCCACCCGATCGAAGTGCCGAAGGCCCTGGTCACCCAGGAGTCGCAGCAGCTGGCCGAAAACGCCAAGCGCGATTTCGAGGCCCGCGGCATGAAGACCAAGGATCTGCCGATCGACGCCGCCTGGTTCGGCGAGCAGGCCGCGCGCCGCGTCAAGCTCGGCCTGATCATGTCGGAGCTCGTCAAGAGCAAGGAACTTCACGCCAAGCCCGAACAGATTCGTGCCACCATCGAAGACTTCGCCGCCAGCTACGAGGATCCGAGCGAGGTGGTGAGCTGGTACTACTCCCAGCCCCAGCGCCTGGCCCAGGCCGAAGCGCTGGTGATCGAGGACAACGTGGTGGCGTGGGTCGTCAGCAATGCCAGGACGACCGACAAGGCCATTTCTTTTGACGAGCTGATGGGTAATGCGGCTTAATGCCGCGGAGAGCGACGGTAAATGAATCCGATGACACCCCCGTTTTCGCGCAGTGACTGGGATCCGGTCGGCCTCGGCCTGATCCCGATGGTGGTCGAGCAGAGCGGTCGAGGCGAGCGGTCCTACGACATCTACTCGCGCCTTCTCAAGGAGCGGGTGGTGTTTCTGGTGGGGCCGGTCACCGACGTGACCGCCAACCTGATCGTCGCTCAGCTGCTGTTCCTTGAATCCGAAAATCCGGACAAGGACATCTTCTTCTACATCAATTCCCCGGGTGGTTCGGTCACGGCCGGCATGGCGATCTACGACACCATGCAGTTCATCAAGCCGGACGTGAGCACGCTGTGCATCGGGCAGGCGGCCAGCATGGGCGCCTTCCTGCTGGCGGCCGGCGCGAAGGACAAGCGTTTCTCGCTGCCCAACTCCCGGATCATGATCCACCAGCCCCTCGGCGGTTTCCAGGG
>SSSX01000041.1 GCA_015657735.1 Zoogloeaceae bacterium | reverse complement strand
CTGGCGGCGATCATCCAGGGCTCGACCGAAACCACTTTCTACGTGCTGGCGGTGTATTTCGGCAGCGTCAATATCACCCGCACGCGCTACGCCGTGGCCTGCGGGCTGATCGCCGATGGGGTGGGGCTGGTGGGCGCGATCGTGGTGGGCTATCTGTTCTATCACGCGGGCTGACCGGAGCCGGCGACGCGCCGGCCGCCGCGGACGGAGGATCACGGCCGTCGGTTGCATCCCTCGACGACGGTCAGCGCCGTCATGTTGACGATCCGCCGCACCGTTGCGGTCGGCGTCAGGATGTTGGCCGGCTTGGCGGCGCCGAGCAGGATCGGGCCGACCGTCAGATTGTCGCCGGCGGCGACCTTCAGCAGGTTGAAGGAGATGTTGGCGGCGTCGAGGGTCGGCATGATCAGCAGGTTGGCCTGACCGCTGAGGCGCGAGTTGGGAAAGACCCTGGCCCGTATCGTCTCGTCGAGGGCCGCGTCGCCGTGCATCTCGCCTTCGACTTCCAGCGCGGGGGCGCGGCGCTGCAGTTCGGCCAGCACCGCGCGCATTTTCTGCGCGGTCGGCGTGTCGGCGGTGCCGAAGGTGGAATGTGACAGCAGCGCCACCTTGGGCGTGATGCCGAAATTGCGGATCTCCTCGGCCGCCAGCAGCGTCATGTCGGCGAGCTGCGCGGTGCTCGGGTCGTAATTGACGTAGGTGTCGCCGATGAATACCGTGCGGCCCGGCAGCAGCAGCAGGTTGATCGCGTAATAGCGGTCGAGGCCGGCCTGCGTGCCGATCACCGCCTGCACATATTCGCGGTGCGCTTCGTGACGGCCGGAGGTGCCGCAGATCAGGCCGTCGGCGTGGCCGAGATGCACCATCAGGGCGCCGAACAGGGTCGCCCGGCGGCGGATTTCGCGGCGCGCATAATCCGGCGACACGCCCTTGCGCTCGGTGAGGCGGTGATAGGTCTGCCAGAAGGTTTCGCAGTGTGCGTCGAAGAATGCGCCGTGGCCGGGCTGCACCACTTCGTAGTCGATGCCTTCGCGGATGCGCAGGCCGGCCGTTTCGATGCGGCGCCGGATTTCGGCGTGGCGGCCGATCAGGATCGGCCGCGCGATGCCCTCGTCGGCGACCACCTGCACCGCGCGCAGCACGCGTTCGTCCTCGCCTTCGGCAAAGACGATCCGCTTGGGCGCCAGCCGGGCCTGCGAGAACACCGGACGCATGATCAGGCCGGAGTGGTAGACGAACTCGGTGAGCCCCTGCTGATAGGCGTCCCAGTCGCCGATCGGCCGCGTGGCGACGCCGGAATCGATGCCGGCGCGGGCCACCGCCGGAGCGATCCTGACGATCAGGCGCGGGTCGAAGGGTTTGGGGATCAGGTATTCCGGGCCGAAGCCGGACACCTTCTCGCCGTAAGCCGAGGCGACGACATCCGACTGTTCGGCGCGCGCCAGTTCGGCGATGGCCTTCACCGCGGCCATCTTCATCTCCTCGGTGATGGTGGTGGCGCCCACATCGAGCGCGCCGCGGAAGATGAAGGGAAAGCACAGCACGTTGTTGACCTGGTTCGGGTAATCCGAACGGCCGGTGCAGATGATCGCGTCGTCGCGCACCGCCTTGACCGCCTCGGGCAGGATTTCCGGGGTCGGGTTGGCCAGCGCCATGATCACCGGGCGCGGCGCCATCCGCGCGACCATCGCTGGCTTCAGCACCCCGCCGGCCGAGAGGCCGAGGAACACGTCGGCGCCGTCGATCACCTCGGCAAGCGTGCGTGCGTCGGTGGGCTTGGCGTAGCGCGCCTTGATCTCGTCCATGTCGTCGACACGGCCCTGATAGACGACGCCGTGGATGTCGGTGACCCAGATGTTGGCGACCGGCGCGCCGAGCATCACCAGCAGATCGAGGCAGGCCAGCGCCGCGGCGCCGGCGCCGGAGGTGACGATCTTGACGGTCTGCAGATCCTTGCCGATCAGATGCAGGGCGTTGAGGATCGCCGCGCCGACGACGATCGCGGTGCCGTGCTGGTCGTCGTGGAATACCGGAATCTTCATGCGCTCGCGCAGCTTCTTCTCGATGTAGAAGCATTCGGGCGCCTTGATGTCTTCGAGATTGATGCCGCCGAAGGTTGGTTCGAGCGAGGCGATGGTGTCGATCAGCTTGTCGGGGTCGCGTTCGTCGATTTCCAGATCGAAGACATCGATGTTGGCAAACTTCTTGAACAGCACGCCCTTGCCTTCCATCACCGGCTTGGCGGCCAGCGCGCCGATGTTGCCGAGGCCCAGCACCGCGGTGCCGTTGGTGATCACGCCAACCAGATTGGCCCGCGCGGTGAGCGTGCTGGCTTCGGCCGGATCGGCGACGATTTCGTCGCAGGCGCAGGCGACGCCCGGCGAATAGGCCAGCGCCAGATCGTACTGGTTGGTGAGCTGCTTGATCGGGGTGACGGCGATCTTGCCCGGCCGGGGATGGCGGTGATAGTAGAGCGCGGCTTCGCGGAGCTGCCGTGAATCCATGGTTGTCTCCTGCTGGATGGTGTGCGGTGTGGCGGTTGAATCTGTAGGGGCGACTTCAGTCGCCCACCGCCGGCCAATCAGGGTTCGTCCCTTGTTTTTCCTCGGCGGGCGACTGAAGTCGCCCCTACAAGCTCCCGCAAGGGCGCTTATTTGATGAAGCTGAGCTCTTTGCTGATCCGTTCGAGGACCGGCTTCTTCTTTTCGTTGAAGCCGGCCTTGTTCTGCGAAATCAGGTTGTTGCCCTTGGTGTCGATCGAGATGATCAGCGGCCCGAATTCCTTGACGCGGTTGATCCACAGGGTTTCCGGCATGCCCAGATCCTGCCATTCGGCGCCTTCGATCTCCTCGACCTGGGTCGCCGCCAGCACCGCGCAGCCGCCCGGGAAGATCGCATGCACGGCCTTGTTCTCCTGACAGCCGGCGGCGGTTTCGGGCCCCATGCCGCCTTTGCCGACGATCAGCTTGACGCCGGTCTGCTTGATGAATTCACGCTCGAACTTCTCCATCCGCATGCTGGTGGTCGGGCCGATCGACACCATCTCGAAGCTGCCGTCGTCCTTCCTGCGGACGATCGGGCCGGCGTGGAAGATCGCGCCGCCTTCGAGATTCACCGGCAGTTCGCGGCCCTGTTCGATCAGGCGGCGGTGCGCCACGTCGCGGCAGGTGACGAGGCGGCCGGTCAGATAGACGACGTCGCCGACGTTGAGGCTTTCGAGGTCTTCGTCCTTGATGGGGGTAGTCAGAATCTTTTTCACAGCACCACTCCTTCGTGGGACAGGATGTCGTAGGACATGTCGGCGTTGATGCGGATCTTGCCGCGGCGATGGGCCCAGCAGCCGGTATTGACGGCGACGCCGATGGTCGAGGGATGGCGCGCCGACGACTCGATGTTGACGCCCATCACGCTGTTGTTGCCGGTCAGGCCCTGCGGGCCGATGCCGATTTCGTTGAGGCCCTGCTCGAGCAGTTCTTCCATCAGCGCGGCGCGCGGGTTGGCGCTCTTCGAATCGACCGGACGCAGGATCGCCAGCTTGGAAAGCCGCGCGGCGGTCTCGACCGAGGTCGATACGCCGACGCCGACCAGCAGCGGCGGGCAGGCATTGACGCCGCGCTCGGTGATCACATCCATCACGAACTCGGCGACGCCCTCGTAGCCCTGGCCCGGCATCAGCACCTTGGCGGCGCCCGGCAGCGTGCACCCGCCGCCGGCCATGTAGACGTCGATGGTGCAGCTGTCCTGTGCCGGCACGATGCGCCAGTCCAGCCACGGAATCTGCGTGCCGGTGTTGGTGCCGGTGTTCTTCTCGTCGAAGGTTTCCACCGCGTTGTGGCGCAGCGGGCCGAGCCGGGTGGCGCCGGCGGTGGCTTCCTTGAGGATGTCTTCGAGTTCGCCGAGCAGCGGGAAGTTGGCGCCGGCCTCGACGAAATACTGGATCACGCCGGTGTCCTGGCAGCTCGGGCGGTCGAGCCGGTCGGCCGCCTCCTGGTTGCCGGCCATCGAATCGTAGATCGACTTGGCGAGCGGGTTGGTTTCCATCGTGCGCAGGTCGGCCAGCTTGGCCTTCACATCCTTCGGCAGACGCTTGCCGATGTAGGCCGTGAATCTGGCCATGGTGTCGGTCAGCGACTGAACGGCAGCTTCCTTGTCCATGTTGTGCTCCTCTGAGTGTGTGTTGGGGGTGGGGGTCGGTTTCAGTGGGCCGCCGCTTCGGTGGCCGCCACATCGGTCGGGCGCTGGGAACGCGCCAGCAGCAGGGTCAGCACGGCGGAGAGCACGAGCAGACCGGCGACGAAGTAGAGTCCGCCGGTGAAGCTGCCGGTCTGATCCTTGATCCAGCCGATCATCGCCGGGCCGGCAAAGCCGCCGAGATTGCCGATCGAGTTGATGGTGGCGATGCCGGTGGCGGCCGCGGCGCCGGACAGGAACATCGTCGGCATGCTCCACAGCGGCGGCTTGGCGCAGCTGATGCCGACATTGACGAGGGTCAGCGCGGCGATCAGGCCGACGATGCTGTTGGCGCCGGCGGCGACGATGAGGCCGATCGAGGCGGCCAGGCAGGCCAGGATGACGTGCCAGGTGCGCTCGCCGGTACGGTCGGAATGGCGCGACCACCAGACCATCGCGACGATCGACACGACCGGCGGAATCGCGTTGAGGAAGCCGACGGTCATCGACGACACGCCGAGCTGCTTGATGATCTGTGGCGCCCAGATGCCGAGGGTGTACAGCCCGGCCGAGGTGCCGAAGTAGATCGTCGCCAGCGCCAGCACGCGGGGATTGGCGAGGCCGCTCAGGACGCCGTGCTTGGCGCTGCCGGCCTTGCGGGCGTTCTCGTCGTTCATGGTGTTGACCAGCCAGGTGCGCTCGTCGTCCTGCAGCCACGTCGCCAGTTCGGGACGGTCGGTCATGTAGAAGAACACCACCACGCCGAGGATCAGGGCCGGAATGGCTTCGAGGAGGAACATCCACTGCCAGCCCGCCATGCCCATCACGCCGTTCATCTCGAGCAGCGCCGCCGAAACCGGCGAGCCCAGCGCGGTGGAGATCGGCGCCGCCGCCATGAACAGCGCGGTCACGCCGGCGCGGTGACGGGCCGGGAACCAGTAGCTCAGATACAGGATGATGCCGGGGAAGAAACCGGCCTCGGCGGCGCCGAGCAGGAAGCGCATCACGTAGAAGCTGGTCGGCCCTTCGATGAAGGCCATGCCGCCCGAGATGATTCCCCAGGTGACCATCACCCGGGCGATCCACAGGCGGGCCCCGACCTTGTGCAGGACGATGTTGGAGGGCACCTCGCACAGGAAGTAGCCCCAGAAGAAGATGCCGGCGCCGAAGCCGAGGATCGACGCGGTGAAGCCCAGATCTTCCTTCATGGTCAGCGCGGCGAAGCCGATGTTGACCCGGTCGATGTAGGCGACGAAATACAGCAACATGATGAAGGGCACGATGCGCCAGCTGATCCGCCGCAAGGTGCGTTTTTCGATATCCAGTTCCACTTGGTGTCTCCTCTCGTTATGCGCTCTCCCGGTCGGGGTCGTAGCGTGGAACGGAGGTTAGAACTGTTGGAAAAAATATGAATCGACGTATAGTTAATACATCAGTGCAAAAAACTTACCAATGAACGCCGATACCGAACTGGCTTTTTTCTGCCTGCTGGTCAAACAGGGGAGTCTCGCGGCGACCGCGCGGGAACTGAACCTGACCCCGCCGGCGGTCTCCCGCCGCCTGTCGCAGCTCGAGGAGCGCCTCGGCGTGCGCCTGCTCAACCGGACGACGCGCCGCATCAGCCTGACCGGCGAAGG
>SSSX01000346.1 GCA_015657735.1 Zoogloeaceae bacterium | reverse complement strand
TTTTTTTGCCGGCGCCGCTCAGCGGGCCAGGAAGTCCAGCGCCATCGCGGCCAGCGCCCGGGCGCCGACCGGCATCGTCTTCTCGTCGAAGTCGAAGAACGGGCTGTGGTTCGGCGCCGCGGTGACCGGCGTCTTGCCTTCCGGCGGCGCGCCGAGCACGACGTACATGCCCGGCACGGCGTTGGCGAACTCGGAGAAATCCTCCGAGGCCATGAACTTGGAGGCTTCCTTCGCGTTGCCGTTGGTGACCTTGGCGAGCACCGGGATCATCGACTGGGTCAGCGCCGCGTCGTTGACGGTCACCGCGTAGCCGAAGGGGTCGAAGCTCACCTTGGCGGTGGCGCCGTTGGCCGCGGCGGCGGATTCGGCGGCCTGGACGATGCGCTTCCGGGCGTCGGCGCGCATGCCTTCGTCGAAGGTGCGCAAGGTGCCGGCCATCTCGACGGTGGCCGGGATGATGTTGTCGCGGTTGCCGCCGTTGATCTGGCCGATCGACACCACCGCCGGTTCCTTGGTGATGTTGAGCTGGCGGGCCACGACGGTCTGCAGCGCGGTGATGACCTGCGCCGAGGCGACGATCGGGTCCACGCCGTTCCACGGGAAGCCGCCGTGGGTCTGCTTGCCGCTGACGGTGATGCGGATCACGTCGCCGCTGGCGAACAGCGGGCCGCTGCGGTAGCCGATCATGCCCGACGGCAGGTTGGGGATGATATGCACCGCAAAGGCGGCGTCGGGCCGCGGATTGTCGAGGGCGCCGGCATCGACCATCGCCTTGGCGCCCACCGGCTTGCCGATGTCGTCCTTGCGCGAGCGGCCTTCCTCGGCGGGCTGGAAGATGAACTTGACGCTGCCCTTGATCTGGTCGCGCATGCCGGCCAGCACTTCGGCGACGCCCATCAGCATCGCGGTGTGGCCGTCGTGGCCGCAGGCGTGCATGACCGGCGATTCGGCGCCCATGTTGAGCTGCCTGGCCTTGGAGGCGAAGGGCAGGCCGGACTGCTCGGCCACCGGCAGGGCGTCCATGTCGGCGCGCAGCGCCACCACCTTGCCCGGCTGGCCGCCTTTGAGCAGGCCGACCACGCCGGTGCCGCCGACGCCGGTGCGGACCTCGAGACCGAGCTTCTTCAGGTGCTCGGCCACCAGCCTGGCGGTGCGGGTTTCCTGGGTCGACAGTTCGGGATGTTCGTGGATGTCGCGGCGCCACGCGACCATCTTGGGCTGGACCGCCGAGAATTTCGGCTCCAGGCTGGCCAGCACGGCCGGGTCGACGCTCTGCGCGGCGGCGACGCCGGTCTGGGCCAGCAGGGCGGCGAGTAGGCTGGTTTGCAGGATGCGGGTGGGGCGGGATGTCATGGCGTCTCCTCTGTTTTGTATTTTGTCGTTGATCGCGCCGGTCGGAATGCCGGCGGTGGAGCATAGGTCTTCCGGCGCGCGGCCCGCAACTCCTTGCCGATCGGCGGCCGGCGGCGGCCTCAGGCGTGTCCGCCCAGGCGGTGCAGTTCGACGATCGAGGCGGCGGTCTGGCGGCGCACCACATCGCTGAGGCTGGATTCGTTGAGTTTGGCGTAGAAGGCCGCCAGCGCTCCGTCGAGGGCCGACTTGACGTTGCAGTCGCGGCGCAGCGCGCAGGGTGGCGCGCTGCAGTCGATCAGTGCGCCGCCGTCTTCGAGGGCGCGGACGATGTCGCCGAGGCGGTAGTCGGCCGGCGGGCGGGCCAGCGCCAGACCGCCGCCCTTGCCGCGGGTGGTGACGATCCACTTCAGCTGGCCGAGGCGGTGCACCACCTTGACGAGGTGATGGCGGGAAACGTCGAAGCGGGTGGCGATCTCGGTGATCGTGACCGGTTCGCTGCGCTCGCCGATGCACAGGTACATCAGCACGCGCAGGCCGAGGTCGGTGAAGCGGGTGATCTGCATCGGGCCTTAAGTGAAACGAAGGAGGACGGATGCCGATTATCGCGCAAGCCGCGCGTGCGCCGGTGACGCCTGGCGCACGCGCGGCGGCTCAGGCCGTCAGCGTGCCGCGTGCGGCGGCCCGGCTCACACCGCGACGCCGCCGGTGGTGAACACCTCGGCGTGGATGTGCGCCGAATCGACGCCCAGTTCGTGCAGGCGCGCGATGTGGGTCTTCAGGAAGCCTTCCGGGCCGCACAGGTAGTAGTCGGCCTGCGGCGGCAGGGCGCCGAGCTTGCCGAGATCGAGGGTGTCGATCACGCCGAACTCGGCGATCGGGCCGCTGTCGTGGAAGATCCGCACCTGCAGTTGCGGGTTGTCGGCGGCGGCCTTGTGCAGCCGGGCGCCGAAGGCCAGCACGTCGGCGTTGCGGCAGGCGTGGATGAACTCCACCTGACGATCCTTGGCGGTGGCGATGAGGTGCTTGAGCATCGAGATCATCGGCGTGACGCCGACGCCGCCGCTGAGCAGCACGACCGGCGTGCGGCGATCCTCGTGCAGGTAGAAATTGCCGAACGGCGGAGCGACGTCGATGATGTCGCCCTTGTTGTAGCTGGCGTGCAGCAGGTTGGAGACGAGGCCGGCCGGCGTACCGTTGGCGGCGTCCTCGCGCTTCACCGAGATGCGGAAGTGCGGCAGGCCGGGGGCATCGGACAGCGTGTACTGGCGCGGCTGGGTGACACCCCACTCGGGCACGAAGATGCGCAGCGTGATGTACTGGCCGGGGCGGAAGGCCGGCAGCGGGCCACCGTCGGTCGGGGCGAGGTAGAAGGAGGCGATCTCGCTGCTCTCGGCGACCTTGTCGATGATCTTGAACGGACGCCAGCCCGACCAGCCGCCGTCCCGGTTGGCGGCTTCGGTGTAGAGCTTGCCTTCGGCTTCGATCAACACGTCGGCGAGCACGCCGTAGGCGATGCCCCAGGCGTCGATCAGCTCGTCGCTGGCGGCCTCGCCGAGCACTTCCCGGATCGAGCCGAGCAGATGTTTGCCGACGATGGGGTAGTGTTCGGCGCGGATGCCGAGGCTGGCGTGCTTGTTGGCGATCAGCGCGATCACCGGAGCCAGCACCGAGGGGTCGTCGATGTTTTCGGCGTAGGCCAGCACCGACATGGCGAGCGCGGTGGCCTGCTTGCCGCTTTCGCTGTGGCTGCGGTTGAAGAGCTGGGTCAGTTCCGGGTTGCCGCGGAACATGCGTTGGTAGAAGTAGGTCGTCAGGGCGACACCGTGTTCCTTCAGAACGGGGATGGTGGCCTTGACGAGCCCGCGTACTTTTGCGTCCATGCTATCTCTCCTAAAGTAGTATTTTTGATACATCTTTTTTGGTATTAAAAAAGGCCGTACCGCAACGGCCTGGGCAGGGCGACCTTTCTGGCCGCCCAAGTTTTCGATTGTGCCAGAAATAAAGCTGCCGCGCCGCACTCATCGGGCCGGCGGCGGCGTGCTGCGGCGGGCTTCGGCCTGCAGCCAGTCGCGCAGCAGGCGGACTTCGGGGCGTGGCTCGGCGGCCGCTTCGACGAGGTAGTAGGCGCGCCGCGAGACATGCCGGTAGGGGCAGGCGAGCGGCAGCAGCCGGCCACCGGCGAGCAGGTCGGCGACCAGCACGCTGCGTCCGAGGGCGACGCCCTGGCCGGCGGCCGCGGCGGCGATCAGCTGGTCGTAATGGTTGAAGTGGAGGATCGCCTTCGGCTGCACGTCGGCGGCGCCGAGTTTTTTCAGCCACATCGCCCAGTCGAGCCACAGGTCGGGGTTGGGGTCGTCGTAGTTGAGCAGGGTCAGGCGGGCGAAGTCGTCGGCGCCGGGCGGGCGCGCGGCCAGGTCGCCGAGAACGTCCGGCGTTCCCAGCGGGAAGATCTCCTCGCCGAACAGGTAGTGGCTGCCGGCCGGCCGCGCTTCGGGCAGCACGTAGCGCAGCGCGAGGTCGATGCCTTCGCGCTCGATGTCCACCAGCCGGTTGTTGGCCGAGATGCGCACGTCCACT
>SSSX01000040.1 GCA_015657735.1 Zoogloeaceae bacterium | reverse complement strand
GATGCCGGCCGTCAGCACCGCTTGCGCATCCACCGCCGGCGCCGCCGGATCGGCCCCCAGGCCGCCCAGCGGATCGCCGTCGGCGAGGATGGTGTCGGCTTCGAAATTCTGGCCATTTTCGCCGTCGACCGCAGCGGTCTGATCGGCGTGGCCGCGGGCGAAGGCGCGCATCTGTTTGCCGAAGGCGGTCTGCTGCAGGTTGAGGTGGATGACCCGGGCGAAGTCGGCCACCTCCTCGACGGCGCGCTGCACCGTTCCGTGCACCTGCTGCTGATCGAGCCCGGCGACCTCGGCGAAGCGGGCCATGGTCTTCTTCAATTCGCGCTCGCGCGACTCGGGTGTAGCCTGGGCGATGACGTCGCACAATTCGTTGGCGAAGGACGACAGCAGGCGCAAGCGGTCCTCGACCTGGGACGGCTTCTTGACGGCACCTGGCGGCAGGCGCCGCATCGAACCGACGATCAGCGGCGGAAAGCCCCACTGGCGGGCGATGGCGATGCCCATTTCCTCCAGCGAAATACCGAGCACCTGAACGGCGGCGCTATCCTCCGAGCAGGATTTTTGCGCCATGACGCGGCGCATCTCGTCCGACTCCTCGGGGAAATAGAACTGCGCCAACAGCCGCCCCAGGCTGTGGAACAGGGCGCAGATGAAGGACTGCTCGAGATCCCGCAGGTGGGCGGCGGCTCCGATGTCGCGGGCGAGCACCCCGGCCAGGTTGGCGCGCAGGAAATCCTCCTTCAACTGATTGGCGTTGCTCTTGTTCTGCAAGTGCTCGAAGAGCAGCACGGTGATCGCGATGTTGCGCACCGCCTCGAAGCCGAGCACTATGACGGCGCGCGACACGGTGCTGATGTTGCCGCCCCCGGCCGGCCGGAAATAGGCGGAATTGACCAGGCGCAGCAGCTTGTTGGTCAGCGAGAAATCCTTGAGGATGGTGTTCGACAGCTTGTCGATGCTCTCCGTCTCGCTGTTGGCGATCTTGTTGATGGCGCCGACCGATTCCGACAAGGCCGGGAAATCGCTCTTGTGGCGCATGCGGCGCAGCAGGAATTCCAGCGTCGATTGGCGGCCATCGGCATGGCCGGTGCTGTCCTCTTCCGGATCGAGATAGTTGTCGAGCGCCTCGCCGAACTGCGCCGCGCTCTGGAAACGCAGGGCCGGGTCGCGAGCCACTGCCTTGAGCACGATGGCGCCCAGGCGGGCGTCGATCGCCGACCCTTCGGGTATCGCCAGGTCGACGCTGGCCACCTG
>SSSX01000345.1 GCA_015657735.1 Zoogloeaceae bacterium | reverse complement strand
TAGATCGTCCACCCGAGCGTCAGCAGGAACTGGACGGCGAACAGCGCGGCGGTCGATGGGGTGGCGGACATGGGCGGGCCTCGCTGAGGGAATCTGGTTTCACCTTAGCACCGGGCGCCGCCGGCCGCCGCTCCGGCGGGCTGCCGTTCAGCCGGTCAGGAGATCGGGCGGGAGCGCGTCGAGCGTGGCGCAGCCGGTCAGGGCCATGGCGATTTCGAGTTCGTCGCGGAGCAGCCGGATGACGTGGGCGACCCCCGCCGCGCCGGCGTTGGCGAGGCCGAACACGTAGGGCCGGCCGACCAGCACCGCGCTGGCGCCGAGGGCGATCGCCTTGAGCACGTCGGTGCCGCGCCGGATGCCGCCATCGACCAGCAGCGGCAGCGTGGCGCCGACCGCGTCGGCGATGCGCGGCAGGACGTCGGCGCCCGGCGGGGCGCTGTCGAGGGTGCGCCCGCCGTGGTTCGAGACGATGACCGCGGCGGCGTGCAGGCGGGCGGCCTGGCGGGCGTCGTCGGGGTGCAGGATGCCTTTGAGGATCAGCGGCAGGCGGGTTTCGGCCTGCAGCCAGGCGATGTCGTCCCAGGTCGGGGCGTCGTGCAGCAGGTCGTCGAAGAGGGCGCTGCGGCCGGGGCCGGCGGGGCGCGGCGGGCGCGGCGGCAGGCCGGCCAGATTGACCGCCGCGATGCCCGGCGGCAGGCGGAAGCCGGCGCGCCGTTCGCGGTCGCGGGCGCCGTGGCAGGGGGCGTCGACGGTCAGCACCAGCGCTTCGTAGCCGGCGGCTTCGGCGCGGCGCACGAGTTCGCGGTTGAAGCCGCGGTCGTGCTGCAGGTAGAGCTGGAACCACAGCGGGCCGCGCTCGGGGTCGTCGCCGACGGCGCCGGCGATGGTTTCGAGCGGCAGGCTGGCCTGCGTGCTGAGCACGAAGCCGGCCTGCTGGGCGGCGGCGGCCAGCGCGCTGGCCAGTTCGCCGTCGGGGTGGGCCAGGCGCTGGAAGGCGACCGGAGCGAGCAGGATCGGGTGGGCGAGGCGGCGGCCGAGCAGCTCGACGCACGTGTGGCCGCCGGCCAGCGGCCGCAGGACGCGGGGATGCAGGCGCAGCGCATCCCAGGCGCGGCGGCCGGCGGCGATGGCGAGCTCGTCGGCGGCGCCGCCGGCGAAATAGGCCCAGGCGTTGTCGTCCAGCACCGTGCGGGCGTGGGCTTCGTGGTCGGCGAGGTTGATCGGGGGCGGTGGCATGGCGAGGTGGGCGCGTCGGCGGGCGTGGCGGAGATCGATCGGGGCGGCCGGGTTCAGGTGTCGGCCCACATGCGCAGCAGGTTGTGATAGGTGCCGGTGAGGCTGACCGCCTCGTCGGTTTCGCCGTGGCGCTCGCGCAGGCGCATCAGGGCCATGTCGAGGTCGAACAGCAGGCGGCGTTGTTCGTCGCTCCGCACCATGCTTTCGATCCAGAAGAAGCAGGCCAGCCGGTGGCCGCGGGTGACCGGGGTGACCTGATGGACGCTGGTGCCGGGGTAGAGCACGGCGTGGCCGGCGGGGAGCTTGACGCCGCGGCTGCCGTAGGTGTCCTGGACCTGCAGTTCGCCGCCGTCGTAGTCGCCGGGTTCGGAGAGGAACACCGTGCAGGAGACGTCGGTGCGCACCCGTTCGCCTTCGGCGGTGAAGCGGATCGCGTTGTCGACGTGGGCGCCGTAGCAGGAGGTGGCGCCGCCGTAGCGGTTGATGCGCGGGGTGAATATCCTTTTGGGCAGTGCGGCGGCGAGGAGCAGCGGGTGCCGTTCGACGCCGGCCAGCACGAGCTGGCGGATCGCCCGCGCGGCGGGGGCGTCGTGGGGCAGCTGCTGGTTGTTCTTGACGGTGGCGGCCTGCGGGCCGGCGCTGTCCCGTCCGTCCGCCCACGGGGCGTCGGCCAGCAGCTGGCGGGCGTGGCGGATTTCGTCGGCGGTGAGGAGGTCGGGAAT
The DNA here is from genome assembly GCA_015657735.1 of Zoogloeaceae bacterium. Taxonomy (GTDB): domain Bacteria; phylum Pseudomonadota; class Gammaproteobacteria; order Burkholderiales; family Rhodocyclaceae; genus Zoogloea. The sequence goes on along the minus strand of SSSX01000345.1, from coordinate 1,098 downwards.
CTGCAGGAGCATGGCGGCGGGCGGTGCGGGGACGAGCGGGTCGGCCCGGCCCCGGTGGGGTGTGGATGCGGCCGGTGTCGGCGCGACGGGTGGCGGGCGTCAGAACTTCATGTTGGCGGTCAGGTACAGCGTGCGGCCGAAGCCGGGCACGTAGTGGCCGGTGTAGAAGGCGTCGGCGTACAGCTTGTTGGTGACGTTGTTGAGGTTGGCCTTGAGCATCAGCTTGTCGGCGATGGCTTCGTATTCGGCCATCAGATCGGTGGTCACGTAGCCTTCGGAGTAGAAGCCCGGGTTGCGGTTGGGGGTGAGCTTGGTGCGGGCGTTGAATCCCACCCCGGCGCGCAGCTTTTCGGTGAACTGGTAGCTGTTCCACAGCGTGCCCTGGTGTTTGGGGATCAGCGACGGGCGCTGGCCTTGCAGCTCGTCGTTGTTGGTGGGGCTCTTCTTGTCGATCTCGGCGTCCCAGATCCACGTGTAGGAGCCGAAAATCTCCCAGCGCGGGGTGATCTTGCCGGCCACGTCCATGTCGATGCCGGTGGCGTGGCGCTTGCCGGAGAGGGTGACGATGCTCGGCACCAGCGGATCGGTGTTGCGCTCGTTGAGCTTGACGCCGCGGAACAGGGCCAGCCGGGTGCTCATGTTGCGGCTGGCCGATTCGATGCGGCCGCCGAGTTCCATGTTGATGGCCTTTTCCGGCGCCACGCCGACCGTCGCGGCGCTGTAGGAATAGGTGTCGCCTGAGGTGTTGAACGAGGTGGCGTAGGAGAGGTGGTAGGACTCGCGCTCGCTCGGCTGGTAGAGCAGGCCGACGCGCTGGCTGGGTTTGTAGATGGCTTGCTGGTAGTGGGTGACCGCGCCGGTGGCGAGGTTGAACTGGTCGAACTGGCCGGACATGGCGTCGTAGCGCAGGCCGGCGAGAAACTTCCAGTGCGGGATGAATTCGATCAGATCCTGGGCGTAGAGGCCGCCGGCGAAGCTCTCGAATTCGTTGCTCTTGCGGATCAGGCGCTGGCCCTCGTCGATCCACGCGCCGTCGTCGGGGGTGCCGGCGGTGGTGGTCGGCTTGGCGATGGTGATGCCGCCCTGGGCGGCGGTGGG
>SSSX01000344.1 GCA_015657735.1 Zoogloeaceae bacterium | reverse complement strand
TCGGCGCGGGCGTGATTGAGGGTGTAGAGAATCTGCTCCGGCGACAGCCGGATATTCACCGTCTGCAGCACGGCGCCCATCATCGGCACCGCGAAAAAGGCTTCCAGATAGCGGTGGCTGTCCCAGTCGAGCATGGCCACCGTGGTGCCGCGGCCCACGCCGCGCCGGGTCAGCGCGTTGGCCAGCCGGCCGATGCGGCAGGCCAGCTCCCGGTAGTTCATGCGAAAGCTGTCGCGGTAAACGATTTCCTGCTCGGGCGCGACCGCCAGCGGGGTGTGCAGCAACTGCTTGATGAGCAGCGGATAGGCGTAGGCTTCGGCAGCCGGAGCGAAGGGCGTGTGGGTCATGGCGGTCTCCTCGATTTGTTATGGGGTAGCGTCGGGGACAACGATAAAGGGCGACCGACCGGACGGCCGTCAGAAAGCTCCACAAGCGCTGTAGGAATATTCCTAATTGCCCGACGGCAGCGGCGCGGGCGGGCCGCCGACGTACGCGGTGGCGAGCGTGTGACGCTTGGCGTACATTGGACAGCATGAAGGGACAAGGCTTCGTGCGGCGGCTCGGCTACGCCAGCCAGGGCATCGTGACGGCGTTCCGGCGCGAGCGGAGCATGCGCACCCATGGCGCGGCGCTGCTCGGGGTGGCGATTTTCCTCATGGCGACCGGCGCTTCGCTGCTGTGGTGGGCGCTGGTCGGACTGGCAGCGGGGCTGGTGCTGGTGGCGGAGATGGCGAACACTGCCATCGAAACGCTGGCCGACCTTCTCCACCCGGGCCAGCACCCGGAAATCGGCGTGGCCAAGGACGTGGCCGCCGGCGCCGTGCTGGTCGCCACCCTTGTGGCGGTCGGCGTCGGGCTGGCCTACTGCGCGCAGTGGCTGGGCTGAGCGGCCGGCCCGGCTACTGGGTCTTCAGGTATTCGACGAGGGCCTCCTTGTCGCCGGCGGCAAGGGCGGTGCCGAATTCATGCCCCTGGTTGCCGCCGCCCTTTCCGGCGGTGTCCATGCGCGTACCGGTGCGCCGCGCGTCGTAGCCGTCGCTGACGAAACCGACCTTCGCCTGATCGAAGACGTCGTAGCCGCGCCAGAACACCTTCGGACGGCTGGCGGCGGGTTCGAGCAGATCGCGCAGGGTGGGCACGGAGCCGTTGTGCAGGTAGGGCGCGCGCAGCCAGATGCCGTCGAGGAAGGGAATCTTGTAGCCGCCGAGGTCTTCTTCCACCAGCCCGCGGCGCTCGATGCCCATTGCCGCAACCGTCTCGTTGGCCTTGATCGCCGCCCATTTGTTCCACGATTCGAGGCGGCCGCGGTCGGTGCCGACCTCGGCCAGCGCAATGCGCGTGCCGGTGCGCTCGCTGGCGTGGCAGCTGGCGCAGTGGGCGTCGAACACGCTCTTGCCGGCGGCAGCGCGCTCGGCGTCGATCGGGAAGGGGTATTTGGGCGGCGCCTTGTGCGTGAGGTAGTCCTGCAGCCATTTGACCTGCGCGGCAAAGTCGGCCTTGTCGGCCGGCGCGGCACCGAGCACGCCGAGCGCGGAATCGATGACCACCGAGTACACGTCGTGGCTGTCGCCGGCGTAGTTGAGGCGGTGGCCCTTGTCCCAGTGGTATTTGCCGAGATTCCAGATGGCCGGGATGTCGGTGGGGCCGAAGGTGTCGTCCATCGGCGCACGGATCATGAAGTATTTGGTCAGGTTCATCGCGTCGTCACGGCCGCGCCCCCAGTCGGGAAAATCCGGGCGGTACAGCCAGGCGAACTGGGCTTCCCGTTCGAGCAGGCGTTTCTTGGTGATCGGAATGATCGCGAAGCGGTAGAGCAGCTTGTCGATCAGGTCGAGCTGGGTGACGCGGTTGATCTCGGCCATCAGGATGTCGGCGTTGAAGCGCGGGTCTTTCGCGCAGTCGATCAGCAGGCGGAAGAAGTTCTGGATGTTGACGGTGTGCCCGGCCCCCGCGGTGACGAAGACCGGGTTGGAATCGGCGTCGCTGCGATAGCTGGTGGTGTGGCAGGCGGCGCAGTTGTTGGCGACGCGCGGAAAGCCGATGGTCTTTTTGGTGAAGCCGACCGGCAGTTCCTGGCCCTGCTCCCACGCCACGCCGAGGGCCGCGTAGCCACCGGGCGCGGGCTTGCCGTCCTGCACGAACTTCTCGGGAAAGACCCGCGGCAGCACGTAGAAGATCCAGTACGGGACGCCCGCGTCGTGCTCGGCACCGATCGAGCCGTATTTGAAGCGCGCCTCGGCGGATTCGAAGACCCACGCCGGCTGCGGCTCCTCGCGAAAGCCCCGGGCCCAGCCGAGCCAGGCGCCGGCGACGATCAGCAGGATCAGCACGACGGCCGCGGCGCGCAGCCAGACACGACGGGTTGCGGTGATGTTGGCGTTCATGGCGCGCTCCCGTCAGAAGGTCTTGAGGAATTCGACGAGGGCCGCCTTGTCGTCGGCGGAGAGTTCGGTGCCGTAGGCCCGACCCTCGTGGCCGCCGTTGCCGTTGCCGGGCTGGCCGGTGTCGAAACGGAAGAAGCTGCGCCCGCCGGCCTCGGGCTGGTCGGAAATGAAGCCGACCTTCACCGGATCGAAGACATCGTAGCCGCGCCAGAACACTTTCGGGCGGCTGGCGGCCGGTTCGAGCAGGTCGCGTAGGCTAGGCACCGAGCCGTTGTGCAGGTAAGGCGCACGCAGCCAGATGCCGTCCAGCGGCATGTTGGCGTAGCCGCGGGTCTTGTGGAACTGGGTGAAGCGCCACGGGTAGCCGGCGTAGAGCGTGGCCTGGTTGACCGCCAGCGTGTAGGTGTAGGAATCGAGGCGCCGCCGGTCGGTGCCGACCTCGGCCAGCGGGGTCACGCGGCCGACGTATTCGCCGCTGAAATCACGCCCCGAGGCGCCGTGACAGTTGGCGCAGTATTCCTTGTAGAGCGGCGCACCGCGGGCGGCCAGCGCCGGGTCGATGGCAAACATCCGGGTGAAGGCCGGCGGCTCGGCGTCGAGAATCCACGCCTCGACCCGCCGGATACGCGGCAGGTCGAGGGTCGGCGGCGTGGTGCCGGTGCCGAACGCGGCGCTCTTGTTGCGCTCGGTCATGTCGGTGTTGTTGCCGTCCCAGTGCAGTTCCATCGCGCGCGGCTCGCGGCGGGGGCGCTGCAGCCAGATCGACGGAAAATCGGCCGGCGCATCGAACTCGCGCGGGTCCAGGTGATTCATCGGAAAGTTGAAGATGACCTTGGCGGAGTTGAAGGTGTCCACCCGCCCCGGCCCCCATTCCTTCTGCCGGTAAACCCATTCGAAGCGCCCCTTCAGCGCCAGCACCCGGTCGCGCATGATGCCGATGGCGAGGGGGTAGACGACGTAGCGGTCGAGCAGGTCGAGGTCGGCGCCCTGGCGCTGGATCTCGGGAATCAGGTATTCCTCGGCGAACTTCGGGTCGGTGGCGCAGTTGAAGAAGAACTCCTCGAACTGCTTCATGTTGAACAGCGCCGCCGGCATGCCGCTGACCAGCATCGGCGGCTGGTCCGGCGCGGCGCGGACGGTGCTGGTGTGACACACCGCGCAATTGACGAACACCCGGTCGACGCCCTGGTAACGCCGCTTCGAGGTGCCGACCGGCAGATCCTTCAGGCTGCCGTCGGCGTTGGTCTCGTAGAGCATGCCGATCGACTGGTAACCCTTGCCGGGCAGCAGGTGGCCGCAGACTTCCGGCAAGGCCCGCCAGATCCAGTATGGAAAGCCCATCTCGTGTTCGCCGCCGGTGGAGCCGTATTTGAAGTGCTCGACCGGATCGGCGTAGTCCACCGGCGTATCGCCACCGAAGCGGCCGGCCAGCCACAGCACGATGGTCGCCGGCACGATCGCGGTCAGCGCAAGGAGGAGCTGGAACCGCCGTTTCCAGCGGGACAGGGGCGGCACGGCACGGTGGGGCATGATGGCCTCCTCGGCTCTTTCAATGAGCGGCGCTGCCGGCGTCGGCCAGGCAGGGGCGCAGGGCTTCGTAGCCGGACTTGAGCAACACGTTGGGATCGGGGTCGCGGCCGGTTTCGGCCTTCAGCATCGCCGCGACCACCCCTTCGAGGGCCGCCCGGTCGGCGCTGGCGGCCCACGCGGCGGCATGGCTGCCGAAGGCCGGCAGCATGGTTTCGGGCGGCATCGGCGTCTTTTCGCGGGCGGCAGGCGGGCGGGCCGCCATCGCCAGACGCACGTAGATGCGCGGCGCGCAGTGGCGGATGCGCGCCTCCAGCGCGTCCGCCGGGCCGTGCAGGAAATTGGGCGGAAAGCGCTCGGCGCTCAGGTGGCAGGCTGCGCACCAGGCGTGAAAGGGCGCCAGCGCCGGCGGCAGCGGCCCCCCGCTGCTCATATTGGGCGGACTCGCCGGCAACTCGAGACGGGCTGCCGGCCAGACCGTAGTCGGCAGCCGGCGGGGCGGATCGCCAAGCGCCTCGAGCAGCGCCGCGATCAGGCCGGCGCGCGGGATGGGGCGGCCGTCGAGCAGCGCGCGGCCGCTGGCGCTGCCCGCCACGGCGTCGATGGCTTCGGTGAGTGCCCGGCTGTCGGCCCGCAGGCGCAGCGTGAGGCGCCCGGCGCCGCCCTTCAGCGCCCGGCTGTCGACGCCTTCGAGCCAATCGCCACCAGCCAGACGCATCGTTTGCGCCGGCGAGACGGTCGGCGCCGGCGCTTCGCCGGTGAGGCTCAGGCGCTCGACGCGGCCGGCGGACCAGTCCACTACCGCGCTGCCGGGCCCCCGACAGCGCGAGGCGCGGGGCGCCGGCTGTGGCGTGCAGTCGAAGTCGAGCCCGATCCGCGCCAGGCGTCCGGCCCGGCGGGCCAGGGCAGCCTCCAGCCGCGGCCAGTCGCCGTCCACGACGAACTCGGCGACGCCGGCCACCGCCTCCGCCGCCTCGCCGCGCCACCAGGCTTCCGGCGGACGCGGCAACAGCGGCTCGAAGCGCGCCGCCACGTGCGAACGGGCGACCCGCGCCGGCGCGTCATCGGGCCATGCGGCCAGCCCCTGCAGCGGGTTGCGGTTCGGCAGGTCGGCGCGGCCGATGGCAAGGCCGTCGGGCCAGCGGCGGTCGGCACTGGCACGCAGCGGGCGGGCGACGGTTGCGTCGAATGTCCCGTCCGGCCGCGCCGCCCGGCCGTCGGCCAGACGCAGGCGCACCGCGGCGGCGAACAAGCCGGCCCGGCAGCGGGCGCCGGCCTCGCCCTCGCCGCAGCCCTCGCGCCACAGGCGCTGGGTGAGTGCAAAGCGGTTGGCGCGGGCCACGGCCTTGTCGATGGCGTACGGCACATCCACGCCGCGGCCGGGCGGAATGCCGTAAAAACGGCGGCCGGTGGCCTCGAGCTGGGCGGAGATGGCCGGATTGGCGTTGGTCTCGTCCCACAGCGCGCGCGAGAAGATCGGCGCGCCGTTCTGGTGGCAGGCGAAGCAGATGTTGCGGTTGGCGTGAAAAACCTGCGGCCGCGCGCCGGCCCGGTAATCCTTGACGAGCTGGAACTCGAAGCGCCCGGCTGCCTCGTTGTAGCTGATGACCTCGAGCACCGCCGATTTTTCCAGATAGCCGATGAACAGGCGGTCCTTCAGCAACGGCGCGCCGGCCACCGGCGGCGAATCGACGCCGACGACGACCCGCGGAAAGTGGAAGTAATCCGGCGCCGCGGCGGTGCGCTGCAGCGAGCGGCCGAGCGGAATCAGCACGCGCTTGGCCGGCGGCAGCGGACTGGCGGGGTCGGCGACAAGCTGGGCATCGACGCGGGCGAGGAGCTTTTCGAAGGGAAAAGGCAGGTTGTGCCCGCCCTGACCGTCGGCAAACAGCTGATCGAACAGCGAACCGCCGGCCGGCGGCAGGTGGTCGCCGGAGGCCGCCGGGTTCACCACCCAGGCCGGCCCGGCAGGCGTGTCAGCCGGCCACGCGGGCATCGCGGCAAGCAGCCCGGCCAGCACGATCGCCCATCCCCTGATCCGGCGGATCATCGCGGCGCTCCACGTCGTCGGCCCTCACGCCGGAGTCAGCCGGCCGAGGCCAGCACCTTGCGCGCCTGAGTGCCGGACCAGCAGTCTTCCTGCACCTGGCCGGTCTTCACAAAGGCGTCGCGGCCCTGCTCGTCCATGGCCTTGTTGTAGAGCGTGAAGTTGAGGGCGAAGCCCTTGTCGAGGTAGGCGCGGCCGAGGTAGAGGCCGGGGCGGATCATGCGGATTTCGTCGCGCACCCGCAGGCCGCGGCGACCGGCCAGAAAGTCGGGGTACTCCTGGTAGCCGGGAATCTCGTCGGTGAAGAAATAGTCGATGATGATGGACTCGCGCCGGGCGTCGAGCAGGCTCTGGCCGCAGTAGAGCTTGGCGGGGAACAGCAGCCAGGTTTCCTTGCCGTTGAAATCCATCTTCTTCGGCTCGCCCTGCACCAGCCCCATCTTCTTGAGTGCGGCGAGGTCTTCGATGCGGTTCCGCAGCACCCGCTCGTTGCGGTAGAAAACCTTGCCCCGCCACATGGTTTCGCCCACGTCTTCGAGCAGCAGCCCCTTCAGTTCCAGCGCCTTGCCGGCAAAGCCGCCGACCACCTCCGCCAGCCGGAACTGGCCGCTGCCGCCCTTGGGCAGCAGGATGCGGCCGTCGAAGGCACCGTCGGGAATCGGCCCGGCGGTGAGGCGGGCGTAGATCTGGTCGAGCTGCTCCTGGTCGAGCGTCGCCAGATAGTCGGGGGTGATCTTGGCGATCTCGACGGTCGGAATCGGGTACTGGTAGTCCACCTGGGCCAGATCGGGCTTGGAGGCGTAGCCCTTGCCGTAGGGCGCGAACGGAATGCCCGGTGCCGACGGCTTGTCGGCACTGCAGGCGGCCAGCGTGATCGCAAGGGCGGTGACGACAAGCGCTTTCATGGCGGTTCTCCCTTACAGCGTGGCGAGGAAGGCGGTGATGGCCTTCTTGTCGGCTTCGGACAAATCCTCGCCGAAGCGGTGGCCTTCGTTCTCGACCAGCTGGTCGCAGCTCTGGTAGTTCGCGGCGATGAAATCGTGCTTCTCGCGCAGGATATCGACGAAGCGCGCCGGGTTCTTCACCACCTCGTCGGCGATGGCACGCAGGGTCGGCACCCGGTCCTTCTTGCCGGCAGCCTCCAGGCGATCCGGATGGACCTTGGCGAGGAACAGATCGCCGACCAGCTGCTTGTGGAGCAGGCCGTTAATGTAGCCGGCGCTGGTGCCCATCGGAATCTTGATCTGACCGAAGCCGCCGAGAGGCTTCTCGGTCTTGCCGTCGAGGGGGCGGACGCCCAGATCGATCAGCAGGTCGGCATTGGTCAGGGTGATCTTGCGGCCCCGCTCCTTCGGGTGCAGCAACTCGAACATCGAGCGCTTGTAAAGATCGAAGCGGCCGTCGACGCTGGGGTCGTAACGCACGCAGTCGGGCTGGCTGGCCAGCAGCGCGTTGCCGGCATCGGCGTAGCGGGCGCGGTGGAAGTCGTTCTCCGCATTGGCCGGCTTGCCGCACACTTCGGGGCCGATGGCGTTGTTGTGCATGAAAGGCGCCGTGGCCCAGATGTTCACCAGCGACACGTTGCGCATGTAGCCGCGCCCGCCGTTCTTCAGGGCTTCGGGCTCGGGGATGTCGGCCACCACGGCCCGGCCGCGCATGGCCTCGGAGCCGTACTCCTGGTACAGATGCCCGGCCATGTGGTTGGAGTGCAGCGAGCGGCAGCGGAAGGTGCCCACTTCGGTGACCGGCGTCGCCTGATCGTTGCCAAGGAAGTCGGCCCTCACCTTGCGCGGGTGGGCTTCGTTCGGCGCGGCGAAGTCGCGGCTGCCGAAGGGTCCGCCGTCGGCTTCGGGGATGCTCGAATGGCAGCGCGCGCAGTTTTCGGCGAACACCGTCTTGCCGCGGCTCACCGCGCCCTTGCCGAATTCCTTCTCCAGATCGGCGACCAGGTCGGCACGGCCGTAGGCCGCCGCCGCGTTCTTCGCCTTGCGCTGGTTGGCGCGGGCGGCGAACAGGTCGGTTTCGTCGGACTCGGCCGAGGCGAAGAAATCGAGGATATTCTGCAGGCGATCCTCCACCGCACGGAAGTTCGGACAGTCGCGCCGGCACTGGCCAACGTTGAACGGCGTCTGGCCGAAGCCGCGCTGCTCCGGGTCGACCTGACGCATGTCGGTGAAGTGATTGACCCAGCACTGCTCCGAGCACGAACCGATGTTGAAGTACACCCGCTGGATCGCCTCGTGGGCGCCGGTGGAATCCTCGCCGCCCTTCAGGATGTGATGGATGCCGGGCAGATTGACCTTCTTGCCGGCCAGGAACACCGGCGTCACGTCGTCGCTGCGGGTCGAGAACTGCCAGCACTTGTTCTGCCGGCCGGGTTCGCACCAGCACTTGCCCTCGTCCTTCTCGGCGCCGCAATCCGCCACCTTGCGCCATTTGGTCACCGTCTCGCCCTTGAACACCGGACGCTGGGCGACGTTGATCAGCGCGTTGATGGTGCCCGGGTTGTTCACCTGGTCGTGGGAGATCGCCGAGGTGTCGGTGACGCCCGGCCGGGCGTGGGCGAACATCTGGTATTCGAGTGCCGACTTGGCCATGCCCGAACCGAGCAGTTCGGACATCCGCGTGTATTGGTTGCCCACCAGGCCCTTGATGTTTTCCCACTTCGGGTGGGCCGGGTCGGCCGGCGGGTTGAGCGGGTCGAAGGCGATGTGGCAGGAGCCGCAGGAGGTGCCGATCAGGAACGGCGGCTCGACGGAGCCGTCGGCCAGCTTGCTGACGCGGCTGTCGGACTCGACGCCGGTGGTGGCATCCATCTTGCGGTCAAACCCCGCCCAGCCGGCGCTGCCGCCATTTGCGGCCTTCCACTTTTCCGCGTCGAAACGCGGATTGGGGAACTTGCGGATGCCCAGCGCGCCGGTCGAGGTGCCGAAGCGCAGGTCGCAGGCGGAATGCCGCTGGTCGATCTTGCCGCCCTGGCTGTGCGGATCGTCGGGGTCGAGGGCGGCATCCTTGAGGCCGCAGGCCGGGTCGACATAGCCGGTCTTGCCGACGTATTTGAGCAGCACATCGTCGCCGGGGCACCAGTCGAAACCGTAGGTTTCGTCCAGCGACCTGGCTGGGCAGTTGGCGTCGCCGGGCTTGCAGCAGGACGGATCGTTGATGATGCCCCAGGCCCAGAAACGGTCGTTGCGCTGGTCGGTGCGCAGCACGCGGAACCAGTCGACGAGCACGCCGATGCGCTGCTGGAAGGTGTAGGTGTGGAAACGTTCGTTGCCGCCGGTGGCCTTGAACCAGATCAGGCGGCCGACGCATTCGGATTCGTTGAGCCCTTCGCGGGCGCAGGACTCGAAGTAGGGCTGGTTCTGGTCCACCAGCCCGGCTTCGGGCACCTGGGCGACCGGCGCGGCGGACTGCACCGCCGGGGCATTCTGCGCATGAACCAGCGCCGTCCCCGAATCGACCGCGCCCAAGCGGGTCAGGAACCAGGCGCCGAACATGACAACAAGAACCGCCACGGCGGCCAGACGGGTGCGTTTCATGGCTGCATTCCCTTTCGAGATCACCGCCCGGCACCCACCGCCACCGCCGCGGAATCCATGCTCCGACGGTCAGCCGCGCGCCTCTCTGTCGGGGCCGGTCATGATGGTGTTATAGCAAAGATCATCCGCACCGCAATGGGGCTGGGCCGCCCCGCCGCCGACTCACAGCCGGTCCCACGACGGCTCGGGGCCGAGGCACTCGGCCAGGTAGTCGGCCAGCGCCCGCACCCGTGTCGGCAGATAGCGGTTGCTTGGAAAGATTGCGTAGATGCCGACCTCCGGCCCCGGGAAATCCGGCAGCATGACTTCGAGCAGACCGGCCTTGACGGCCGGGGCGGCGATGAAACTCGGCTGGCGGCAGATGCCCAGGCCGCGCTGGCAGGCATCCACCAGCGCGTCGCCGCTGTTGGCCTGCAGGCGGCTCTTGACCGGCACCCACAGCGTTTCGCCGTCCACCACGAAGGGCCAGCTCGAACGCGCCGAGCCGGTGTAGCCGAGGCACTGGTGGCCGGCCAGATCCTCCGGCCGCGCCGGGCGACCGTGGCGGGCCACGTAGTCGGGCGAGGCCAGCGTCAGCATCCGCGACGTGGACAGGCGCCGCGCCACCTGGGTCGGATCGAGATGGCCGGTGATGCGTACCGCCATGTCGATGCCGCTCTCGATGAGATTGACCTGGCGGTCGTTGAAATCCACGTCGAGGCTCACCTCGGGGTAGAGATTGACGAACTCCGCCACCAGCGGCGCCAGCTGGCGCACGCCGAAGCTCACCGGCACGCTGATGCGGATCGGCCCGCGGGGGGCGCGGTCGCCGCCCGACAGATCGCCCTCGGCGGCGCCGACCAGACCGAGGATCTCGCGACAGCGCTCGAGATACACCTCGCCCTCGGCGGTCAGTTTCAGGCTGCGCGTGCTGCGCGCGATCAGCTTGACGCCGAGATGGGCCTCGAGGCCCGTCACCTGGCGGGTGACCATCGAACGGGCGAGGCCCAGATGGTCGGCAACGGCGGTGAAACTGCCGGTTTCGGCAACGCGGACGAACACGTCCATGGCATTGAGTCGGTCCATTGTTTCAAATCCAGCAACAAAGATGTCTGTATTAAAGGCTATTTTTGAACCAATCAAAAGTCTACAGTGCGCCCACATGCTGCTGTACCCACAACAAGACATTGCTCCAAGGAGCCCCGACATGAGCCGACAACCCGTTCTCTTCGTCTCGCATGGCGCGCCGGACGTGCTGCTCAACCCCGGCGCCAGCGTGCGCCTGTGGGAAAGGCTGGGCGCCGAGCTGCCGCGCCCCCGGGCGATCCTGGTGATTTCCGCGCACTGGGCGGCGCGCGTGCCCACCGTCAGCACCGCCGCCAGCCCCGAAACCATTCACGATTTCGGCGGTTTTCCGCCGGCCCTCTACCAGATGAGCTACCCGGCACCCGGCGCGCCCGAGCTTGCCCGGCGGGTCCGCGACCTGCTCGCCGAAGCCGGTCTGCCGAACGGCGACGTGCCCGAGCGCGGCCTCGACCACGGCGCGTGGATTCCGCTGACGGCGATGTATCCGGCCGCCGACCTGCCCGTCGTGCAGCTGGCGCTGCAGCCCTTCGCCGGCCCCGACTGGCACCGCCGGCTCGGCGCGGCCCTGCGGCCGCTGCGCGACGAGGGCGTGCTGATCCTCGCCTCCGGCGCGGTCACCCATAATTTCAACTGGCTGACCTGGGGCGCCAACGGCGCGCCCGAACCGCAGGCGGTCGAGTTCGCCGGCTGGCTGGGCGACGCCCTCGCCCGCGACGACCGCCCGGCCCTGCTCGACTACCGCCGCGTCGCCCCGCACGGCGCCGGCGCCCACCCCACCGAGGAGCACCTGCTGCCGCTCTTCGCCGCCCTCGGCGCAGCCGAACCCGGCGAAAAACCGCTGCGCCTGGAACCGGAATACACCTACAGCGGTCTGGCCATGGATGCCTACCTGTGGCAGAACGACAGCCCGACCTCCTTCACTGCGGAGCCCTGAACCCCATGCCTTCCACCGACCGCTACTCCGCCCCCGCCATCGGCGCCCACTGGATCATCGCGCTGCTGATCCTCGTCGCCTGGCCGCTGGGTGTGTACATGCACGAACTACCCCTGTCGCCGTACAAGCTCAAGCTCTACTCGTATCACAAGTGGATCGGCATCACCGTGCTGCTGCTCTTCGTGGTGCGCATCGCGGTGCGCACCCTGATGCCGCCGCCGGCGCCGCTGCCGGCCCCGGCCTGGCAGCACAAAATCGCCACCGCCACCCACCACCTGCTCTACCTGCTGATGTTCCTGGTGCCGCTGACCGGCTGGCTGATGAGCTCGGCCAAAGGCTTCCAGACCGTCTATTTCGGCGTGCTGCCGCTGCCCGATCTGGTCGGCAAGGACAAGGAACTCGGCGACCTGCTGAAGGAAGTCCACGAGTCCCTGAACTGGCTGCTGTTCGTCCTCGTCGGCCTGCACGTGGCCGGGGCGCTCAAGCACCACATCATCGACCGCGACGCGACGCTGCGCCGCATGCTGCCCTTCGGCAAATAACCACCGAACCCCCGAGAGAGAAACCATGAAACTCCAGCTGATCGCCCTCCCGGCCGCCGCCCTGCTCCTCGCCGGCACGGCCCATGCCGTCGAATTCAAACAGGTCGACGCCGCCAAAAGCAGCCTCGCCTTCAACACCAAGCAGATGGGCGTGCCGGTGCCCGGCTCGTTCAAGAAATTCAGCACCCAGATCGCCTTCGACCCGGCCAAGCCGACCGCCGCCAGCACCACCCTCGACATCGATCTGGCCAGCATCGACGCCGGCTCGAAGGACGCCAACGACGAAGTCGTCGGCAAGCAGTGGTTCAACGTCAAGGCCTTCCCGACCGCCCGCTTCGTCTCGACCGGCGTCAAGGCCCTTGGCGGCAACCGCTTCGAAGCGCTCGGCAAGATGACCATCAAGGGCCAGACCCGCGACGTGGTCGCCCCCTTCACCTTCAAGCAGGACGGCGCCAACGGCGTCTTCGACGGCGCCTTCGTGCTCAAGCGGATGGACTACAACATCGGCGAAGGCCCGTGGTCCGACTTCTCCGCCGTCGCCAACGAAATCGAAATCAAGTTCCACGTGGTGGCCACCCCGGCGGCTGCCACGGCCAAGAAGTAATCCCCCAACTCCCTGATCCAATCTCTTCCCAGAAGGAAAACAGCATGAAGAAGCTCACCCTCCTCGCCCTCGCCGCCGCCCTGTCCACCTCCGCGCTGGCCGCCCCCGAAACCTTCACCATCGACGGCTCCCACACCCTGCCGCGCTTCGAGTACAGCCACTTCGGCTACTCCCAGCAGCTGTCGCGCTTCGACAAGGCCAGCGGCACCATCACCCTCGACCGCGCCGCCAAGACCGGCGCGGTGGACGTGACCATCGACACCACCTCGGTGAACACCGGTTTCCCGCTCTTCAACCAGCACATCCAGGGCGAGGACTTCCTGTCCACCGCGCAATACCCGACCGCCACCTACAAATCCACCAAGGTGAACTTCGACGGCGACAAACCCGCCAGCGTCGAAGGCAACCTGACCCTCAAGGGCGTCACCAAGCCGGTCACGCTGACCATCGTGTCCTCGCACTGCATGCCGCACCCGATGCTGAAGAAGGACGCCTGCGGCGCCACCGCCACCGCCAAGGTCAAGCGCACCGATTTCAACATGGGCAAGTACGCGCCCTACGTCGGCGACGACGTGACGATCACGATCCCGGTCGAAGCGATCAAGATGTAAGCAGGCCCGGCCCCCGCCCGGGGGCTCGCAATTGCAAAAACAGCAACAATGGATCGATCATTGTTGCTGTTTTTGCGTCAACGCCGCACCGCGCTCCGGCGTCGCAGCGCCTCGTCGAGCAGCCCGTCGTGGCCGTAGATATCCGGCAGGAACAACACCCGGCCGTCGGTCTCGACCAGCACCGTGCGGTAGGCGATCACCACCGGCAGCGGATCGCGCAGGCGCAGCGTGGCCGAACTGCCCTTCGCCATCGCCTCGCGGATGCGCGCCTCGGTCCATTCCGGCTGATCCTGCAGCACGAAACGGGCCAGCTCGACCGGCGCCTCGACGCGGATGCAGCCATGGCTGAAATCGCGCCGCGGATGCGCGAACAGCCGGGTCGCCGGCGTGTGGTGCAAGTAGATGTTGTCGTTGTTCGGAAAGACGAACTTGATGTCGCCGAGCGCGTTCTTCGGCCCCGGCCGCTGGCGGATGCGCAGCTGGCCGCGCAGCACCGCCTCGAGCCGGTCGTCCGACAGGCCGGCCAGCACGCGGCCGTCGCCGGCCACGAACTCGAAGCCCTGCTCGTCGAAATAGGCCGGCTCGCGGCGCAGCCGGGGCACCAGTTCGGCCTGGGCGATCGACGGCGGCACGTTCCAGTTCGGGCTGAACTCGATGAAGCGCATATCCTCGGCGAACAGCGGCGTACGGGTGTCGAGGGCCTTGCCGACGATGACCTTCATCCGCAGCCGCACCGCCAGCGCGCCGCCCTCCGGCGCGTAGGCGCGCAGCACGAACTCCGGCACGTTCACGACGATCATCCGCAGCGCCGGGCGCAGCGGCGTCCACCGCAGGCGTTCCATGTTGAGGCCGATCTGGCGCACGCGGGCGGCCGGCGACACCTCCAGCCGGTCCAGCGTGTCGCGGCCGATCACCCCGTCCGGCGCCAGCCCGTGGCGCGCCTGAAAAGCCTTCAGCCCGTCCACCAGCCCGCCCTCGTAGCGCGGCGGAGGCGCCGCCGCCGGCTGGTCGCCGAGCGCCGCGAGCCGCCCGGCCAGCACCGCCACGCCGGCCCACGCCTGAC
>SSSX01000343.1 GCA_015657735.1 Zoogloeaceae bacterium | reverse complement strand
CGCTCCGACATGATTCCCGAACCGGCCTCGCTGGGCCTGCTCGGACTCGGCCTGGGCGGCCTCTTCGCCGCCCGCCGCCGCCGGCCGGCCTGAACGGCGAGGCTTCCCGACGACGCCCCCGGCAGGGGGCGTGACAGGGAACATTGTTTCTCCTGGATGACAAAATTTCGGCACCGGCACGGCCCGGCGGTATGATATTCGTTGCCCCCAGCCGCGAAGATCGAAGCCCCCGGAGGAAGCCCATGCCCGAAGACGCCAGGACCAGCGCAGCCTTGGCCAGTGACAACAACGGATTTTCCAGCCCCATCCCCGGGCTCGACGTCGCCGCCGGCCTGCGCCGGGTGGAAGGCGACTCCGATCTGTACATCATGCTGTTGCGCGATTTCATCGCCACCGAGAAATCCGCCGCCGCCGACATCGCCGGGGCCCTGGCCCGCGACGACCGCATCGCCGCCACCCGCCGCGCCCACACCGTCAAGGGTCTGGCCGGCACGTTCTGCGCCACGCAACTGTATCCCGTCGCCCGGGCGCTCGAAACCGCCCTGCGCGACGCCCGGCCGCAGGACGAGGTCGACGCACGACTGGCCCAGTTCTCGACGGTGCTGGCCGCGCTGATCGGCGAACTCGAAGCCGCGCTGCCGGCCACCGCCGAGCCCGCGCCGATCCCCGACGGCCCGGTCGACCCGCGCCACCTCGCCGCCGTCTGCCACGAACTGTGCCTGCTGCTGGCCGACTGCGACATGGGCGCCGGCCGCCTGGCCGACAGCCACGGCGGCCTGCTGCGCGCCGCCTTCGGCAACGACGACTTCCAGCGCCTCCAGCAAGCCCTGCGCGCCTACGATTTCGACGACGCGGCGGCGCTCCTCATCCACAGTTGCCGCCGGCACGGCGTGGCGCTGCCGGCCGAATCCTGAAACCCGCCCCCCGGCAGCTCAAAAACCCGCTTCGCGCAAGAAGCGCTGCTGCTCGGCAGGCTTGTCGATATGGCCGGCGAGGGTCCGGCACAGGGCTTCGAGGCTGTTGGCCGCGCGGGACTCGCGGCGCACCAGCACCCGGGCCATCGGGCCGATGTAACGCGCGAACAGCTTTTCGACGCGCGCCAGCGCATCGGCCGGAATCGCGCCCGTTTCGGCGGTGCCGGCGATCTGCGAGGCCGTCGCCGG
>SSSX01000342.1 GCA_015657735.1 Zoogloeaceae bacterium | reverse complement strand
GACGTCGATATTCTGGAAGTTCAGCGACAGCTTCTCGCCGCCGAAACGTCCTTTGCCGGCGCCCTGGGTGAGCTTGTTGGGATCTTCGCGGACCGGTTTCACCTCGAGGACGAACTGGTTGTCGCTCTGGTACGCGTTGTGTTCCCACAGGCCGCGCGGCGTGACGGTCATGCGCACGTTGCCGCCCTGGTTCTGGGTCAGCACGGTGGACACCGGCGTGCCGAAATCAACGACGTCGAGCTTGCGGCGCAGCTGCTCGGGGGCATCGGTCTTCAGAAAGTCGACGATCAGGCTCGTGCCCTGCTGGCGGATATCGATACCGGCATTCGGATCGGACAGATCGACGACCAGCCGGCCCTCGCCATCCTTACCGCGGCGGAAGTTGATGTCGCGGATCGTGTGCCGCTCGCCCTGGGCCGCCGTCGCCGGCGCCGCGAACTGCGAGGCGGGCGCCGAGGCGACCATCCCGGCCGCTTCCTTCAGCTGGGCGGTGGCCAGCGTGATCACGACGTCCTGGCCTTCGATCCGCGTGTCGTAGGGATAGACGCGGGACAGGTTGAGCACCAGACGCGTGCGGTCGCCAACCTGGACGATATTGACGCTGCGCAGATCGCCGGCGTTCAGCGCCTGGCTATTGCGCCCGAGGCCGTTGGCCGTATCGGGAAAATCGAACGCGATGCGCGCCGGGCTGGCAACGCTGAAGCTGCCCGGCACCGCCGCCAGCGGCTGGGCCATGGTCAGCTTGAGGATGATGCTGCCCCCCTGTTCCGCCGCGACGATTTTCTCGATGCGGTTGGCCGCCTGCGCGGCGGCCCCCGGCGGAGTCTGCGCCACGACGGCAGCGACCGGGGCCAGGCTCCCGAAACACGCGGCCATTACCAGCGCGCCAAGCTTGATGCCACAAGGTCCCATTTTCATTTCTTCGCCTCCTGAGGCGCCTGCTCCTGCAGTTGCAGCGTACTGATACGTTCGGTCCATTCGCCGCCGGCGATGTCTTCGACGAGTTCCTTCAAGGTGATCTCCGTCTCCGAAATGGCGGTGATATGGCCGTAGTTCTGTCCGAGGTAGTTGCCAACCCTGACCTGGTGAAGCGTCTTGTCGGCGGCGACGATTGCGTGGGCCTGCCCGCGCCGCATCAGCACGCCGACCATTTTCAGCGACTCGAGCGGATAGGCCTCGAGGGGTTCGCGCCGCCGGTTGGCGTCGGGCGCCATGCCTGATTTCTTGTCGGGCTCGAGCTTCGCCGCGCGGAAGGGGTCGACCAGGCCGGCGCCCTCGTAGCTCACCGGCACGATCTGCTGGATCGGCGGCAAGGGCCGCAGGTTCGGCTTGAGATCCTTCGAGGCTTCGGCCATCCAGTTGCGCAGGTCTTCCTGCTGGTCGCCGCACGCGGAAAGGAGCAGGGCAGCCGTCACCGGCAGCAACGCAGTCAGTCGCATGATTCTCACTTGCCCGCCCTCACTTGTTGCCGGCCTTTTCCTTGGCCTTTTCCTTACGCAGCTTGGCCACTTCTTCGTCATCCAGGTAGCGGTAGGTCACCGCCGTCGCGTCGAACTTGAGGCTGCCGTCCTTTTGCGCCTCGATTGCGATGTCGTTGAGGGTCACGATGCGCGGCATCTGCGCCACGTCGCTGACG
>SSSX01000341.1 GCA_015657735.1 Zoogloeaceae bacterium | reverse complement strand
GTGTGTTCGTTCATGGCAAATCCTGTGACTGGCGCTGTGGCTGACAAGGGGCGAAGGTTAACAGGGCTGTGTGACGTTTTTGTTTCAAGTCCGCTCGTAGACAACCACGCCGTCGGCGGTGGCGAGCAGCAGAACGTCGGCGCCGCGGCGGGCGAAGAGACCGTTGGTGACGACCCCGACAATGCCGTCGATGGCGGTTTCGAGCCTTGACGGATCGTGGATCTGCAGGCCGTGCACGTCAAGGATCAGGTTGCCGTTGTCCGTGACGAAACCCTCGCGCAGCACCGGTCGGCCGCCCAGCCGGGCCAGTTCGCGGGTCACCTGGGCGCGGGCCATCGGAATGACTTCGACCGGCAGCGGAAAGCGCCCGAGGCAATCGACCTTCTTGGTGGCGTCGCAGATGCAGACAAATCGGCCGGCCACCGCGGCGACGATCTTTTCGCGGGTCAGCGCGCCGCCGCCGCCCTTGATCATCGCCAGCGAGGCGTCGATCTCGTCGGCGCCGTCGACATACACCGGCATGTGGTCCACGTCGTTCAGGTCGAGCAGGCGGATGCCATGCCCGGCCAGACGGCGGGCGGAGGCTTCCGACGAGGCGACGGCGCCGGCGATGCGGTCTTTCATCGCGGCCAGGCCGTCGATGAAGAAGTTGGCCGTCGAGCCGGTGCCGACGCCGACGATGGCGCCCTCGACCACGTAGTCCAGCGCTCGCAGCGCCGCCTGTTGCTTGAGTTCGTCCTGGGTCATGATGTGGTGCACAAAAAGCCGAAACCGGGATTCTAACCGTCCCGCGCGACTTGGTCAGAATCTGCAAACAGTCACACGCCGGCCGGCCGCGCGGCGTACAGTGTCACGGCGATGCTGCGGCTGCCGACCCGGCGCCGGGCTCGCGCCACGGACAACTCTTGAAGGGAGCAGCGCATGGGTTTGCTTGATCAACTGGCCGGTCAGGTTCTGGGTTCTCTGGCCGGTGGCGGGCAGCAGGGCGGTGGCGGACAGGCCGCCTTGCTGCAGCTGGTTCTCGGTTTGTTGCAGAGCCAGGGCGGTCTGGGTGGCCTGTTGGGACGCCTGAATCAGGCCGGCCTCGGCGATCAGGCCGCATCGTGGGTCGGCACCGGGCAAAACCTGCCGGTGAGTGCCGACCAGATCGGCCAGGTCTTCGGCCAGGGCGAGCTCGGCGACATGGCGGCGCAGCTGGGCATGCCGTCGGAGCAGCTGGCGGGGCATCTGGCCAGCGTGCTGCCGCAGGTTGTCGATCAACTTACGCCGGAGGGCCAGGTTCCGGACGCCGGCAACATCGACTTCGGCCAGGCCTTGTCGGGCCTGGTGGCGATGCTCGGCCGGTAAGCGCCGGCCGGCGCCGCACCGCCGGCCCGTTCGTCACGGGCCGGTGGCCACCGGCCGGGCCGGGTCGGCGCACCATTCGCTCCACGATCCGGCGTACAGCCGGGCGCCGGACAGCCCGGCGAGTTCCATCGCCAGCAGGTTGTGGCAGGCGGTGACGCCCGAGCCGCACTGCAGCACGACCTGATGGGCGTCGCCGCCCTTGATCAGCGTCCCGAATTCCTCCTGCAGTTGGGCCGCCGGCTTGAAGCAGCCGCTGGCATCCAGATTGTCGCGGAAGAAACGGTTGATGGCGCCGGGGATGTGGCCGCCGACCGGGTCGAGGGTTTCGTTTTCGCCGCGGAAGCGGTCGGGCGCGCGGGCGTCGATCAGCAGCATGGCCGGGCTGTGCAGATGGCCCTGCACGTATTCGGCGTCGACCCGCATGGATTTCTGGAGCCGGGGTTCGAAGGCCGTGGCGACGGCGGCCGGTTTGTCGGTGGCGAGGGGGTGGCCGGCAGCCGTCCAGGCCTGCAGGCCGCCGTTGAGCACCGCGACCCGTTCGTGCCCGAGCCAGCGCAGCAACCACCACAGGCGGGCGGCGAACATCCCGCCGGCGTCGTCGTAGGCGACGACCTGGGTGCCGGGGGCGACGCCGAGGCTGCCGAGCTTGTCGGCGAGCAGGGGCGGATCGGGCAGCGGATGGCGGCCGTTGAGGCCGGACACCGGGCCGGACAGATCCTCCTCAAGGTCGAGATAGAAGGCGCCCGGGAGGTGTCCGGCGGTGTAGCCGGCGCGGCCGGCGGGCGGGTCGGCCAGATTGAAACGGCAGTCGAAGATGCGCCACGCCGGGGTGGCCAGCGTCGCGAGTTCGGGGACGCTGATCAATTGAGTGAAGGGCTGCGGCATGGAGGCGCCTCAGGCGACCGGGGAC
Source organism: Zoogloeaceae bacterium (assembly GCA_015657735.1). Classification (GTDB taxonomy): domain Bacteria; phylum Pseudomonadota; class Gammaproteobacteria; order Burkholderiales; family Rhodocyclaceae; genus Zoogloea. The sequence continues at coordinate 60 of SSSX01000341.1, read as the reverse complement.
TCGGCGCCCGTCAGCCAGGCTTCGGCGTCGTCGGCATCCTCGAAGACGCGGACCGTGGCG
>SSSX01000340.1 GCA_015657735.1 Zoogloeaceae bacterium | reverse complement strand
GCGGTCCACGCGATGGCGCCGTCGGCGCCGCGGGTCACCACCACCAGCCGCGCGCCGCGCGCCAGCATGCGGCGGGCGAAGGCCGCGGGCGACAGCTCGCCGTAGAGCAGGCGCACATCCTCGTCGCTGATCTTGATCAGGTGGGCAAGGGCCGACAGGGTATCCACGCGCTCATGCCAGCGGGCCACCGACGGCTCGACGTTGAGGCGCACATTGGGGTCGTAGGCGATCAGGCGCTGGCCGCATTCGCGCCGCACCAGGGTTTCGAGTGCGCTGGCGGTGGGGTCGACGACCGTCGCGTAGGAGCCGAGGTGGATCGCGCGGATCGCCGGATCGAGGCTCGGCAGCGCGGCGCTGTCGAGGCGCCGGTCGGCCGCGCCGTCGCCGTAGAAGGCGTAGGCCGGCACGCCGCGGGCGTCGAGGCCGATCAGGCCGAGGGTGGTGGGCGCTGCCAGGCGCTGCACGGTGGCGGTGTCGACGCCTTCCGAACGCAGCCTGGCGACGAGGCGTTCGCCGAGCATGTCGTGCGACACGCCGGCCAGGAAGGCGACCCGCTGGCCGAGGCGGGCCAGGCCGATCGCCACGTTGAAGGGCGAGCCGCCGGGGTGGGCTTCGAGCGTGAGGACATCGGAGCCGGCGGCAGCATTGCCGTTGATGAAGACGTCGAAGAGAGCTTCGCCGCAGACGAGGAACATGGTGGCACTCCAGACTGGCCGGCACGACGCCGGAAGGGCGCCGCGCCGGCATGGGACGGGACGGATCGGTCTCAGCGCGGGGACGACCAGCCCTTGTAGGTGGCGATGTTGGCGCGGGTCACCAGCGTGGACGGCAGCAGCACCATCGGGTTGGCCGGGCGCCTGCCGTTGGCGATGTCGTGGGCGATGTCCACCGCCTTCTGGGCCATCGCCCACGGGTCCTGGCTGGCCGAGGCCTCGACCTGGGTGTTGCCCTTGAGGGCGCCTTCGATGTCCGGCGCGCCGTCGACCGAGGTGATCACCAGGTTGTTGCGCTTGAACTGGCGGGCCGCCAGATCGGTGCCGATGGCCTGCGGATCGTTGATCGCGAACACCGCGTCGATCTTCGGGAAGCGGGTCAGGTGGCCCTGCATGACGTTCATGCCGCCTTCGCGGGAGCCCTTGCCGTCCTGATCGTCGGACAGCAGCTTGATGCCGGCCGTCTTGGTGAGCACGTCCTTGCAGCCGCTGACCCGGTCCACCACCGCGGACACCTGCGGGCCGTTCTGGATGATCACGTTGCCCTTGCCGCCGAGCTTCTGGACGATGTACTCGCAGGCGATGCGGCCGGCCTGCACGTTGTCGGTCTGCACCGTGGCGTCGGCGCCGGCCGCCGCCACGTCCACCGCGACGACGATGATGCCGGCCTTCTGGGCCTTCTTCACGGCCGGTGCGATGGCCTTCGCGTCGGCGGCGTTGAGCAGGATCATGTCCACCCCGGCGGCGATGAAGTTGTCGATCTGCGTGAACTGCTTGTTGAGGTCGTAGTCGGCCGACAGCGTGGTGACCTTGGCGTTGGGGTTGAGCTGCTTG
>SSSX01000339.1 GCA_015657735.1 Zoogloeaceae bacterium | reverse complement strand
TCGGCTCGCCGGCGATGACCCGGGTGCTCAAGGAACACATCCCCGAAACCCAGAAGCTCCCCGTCGTCGGCGTGATCCCCGGCGCCGAACCGCTGCGCAATCCGCTCAACCCCTACGTCTATCACGTGCGCGCCGGCGATCTCGACCAGTACCGCAAGCTGGTCGATCATGCGGTGGTGACCGGCCTGCAGCGCATCGCCGTGGCCTACGCCGACATCCCTTTCGGCAGCGCCGGCCTGGCCGCCATCGAAGGCATGCTCAAGAAGCACAACAAGGAAGTGGTCGCCAAGGTGCCGGTGGCGATGGGCGGCAAGGCCAATCTGCCGGAAATCATGGACAGCCTCGCCAGGGCCACGCCGGACATCGTGTTCCTGGTCAGCCCGGCCCAGCTGGCCGGCGACTTTCTCAAGGCCTTCCGCGCCAAGAACATGAGCCCGCAGCTCGCCATGCCGTCCTACGGCTACGCCGAAGCGCTGTGCGGCATCGCCGGCAACGACGCGGCGCGCGGCGTGATCATCGCGCAGGTGATGCCCAACGTCACCAACACCTCGATCCCGGTCGTGCGCCGCTTCCAGGACGACCTCAAGAAGCACGCCGAAAAGGACATGCGGGCCACCACGCTGCAGCTGGAAGGCTACGTGACGACCCAGATCCTGCTCGAAGCCATGCGCCGGGCCGGCGGTGGCCTGACCCGCACCAAGCTGGCGCTGGCGCTCGATTCCCTGCGCAAGTACGACACCGGCGGCTTCGCCGTCGATTTCGCCGCCACCCGCCACACCGGTTCCGATTTCGTCGACATCAGCATCGTCGGGCGCGACTGCCGGCTGGTTTTCTAACCGCGCCGTCCCGTCACCCGACCCTGATCGGCTCGCCGTAGCCGGTCATCTCGAGGTAGCCGCGGCCCGCCTCGCGCCCGCCGGCGAGCACGCGCACCGCGCCTTCCCAGTACACCGCGCCGGTCGACCGGCGGCTGTCGAGCTCCTGATCGTCGAGCAGCGGCTGCAGCTCGAAAACCCGCGGGCCGACGCGCACGCGCCACGCCACCGGGTAGCGGATCGCGGTGCGCGGCGAGGTCCACTCGCGCAGCGGCTCGAAGGCGACGGCTTCCGGCGGGAAGCTCCGGGCCGCGCCGTCGGCATCGCGCCAGGTGGCTGCCGCCCACACTGGGCGGCCGTCCCCGTCGCGCATCCGGAAAGCCATCAGCGCACTGCCGTCGTCGAGGTTCACGCCGATCCAGTCCCAGCCGCGGGCGCCTTCCGGCATCACCTCGGAAGACCACTCGTGATCCAGCCAGGCCCGCCCGCTGACCGCCTGCTCGCGGC
>SSSX01000338.1 GCA_015657735.1 Zoogloeaceae bacterium | reverse complement strand
GTGTCGTAGGCGACGTTGCCGAGCTCGTCGTGCATGCCGAAGCGCATGACGATCGAGCGGGCGATGGCGGTGACTTTCTGCAGGTCGTCGGCGGCGCCGGTGGACACTTCGCCGAACACCAGCAGTTCGGCGGCCCGCCCGCCGAGGAGCACGGCCATCTTGTTTTCGAGCTCGGCGCGGGTCATCAGGAAGCGGTCTTCGGTCGGCCGCTGGATGGTGTAGCCGAGGGCGCCGACGCCGCGCGGGATGATGCTGATCTTGTGCACCGGGTCGGTGCCGGGCAGGCCCATCGCCACCAGCGCGTGGCCCATCTCGTGGTAGGCGACGACGGTGCGCTCGTGTTCGTTGAGGACGCGGTTCTTCTTCTCGAGGCCGGCGACGATGCGCTCGACCGCCACGGTGAAGTCCTCGACCGTCACCGCGTCGCCGTTGCGACGGGTGGCGACCAGCGCCGCCTCGTTGCACAGGTTGGCCAGATCGGCGCCGGAGAAGCCCGGCGTCAGCGCGGCAACCTTCTCGGCGTCGGTGCCGGTGGCGAGGGTGATCTTCTTCATGTGGACGTCGAGGATCGCGATGCGGCCCTTTTTGTCGGGGCGGTCGACGAGCACCTGGCGGTCGAAACGGCCGGCACGCAGCAGCGCTGGGTCGAGCACCTCGGGCCGGTTGGTGGCGGCGAGCAGCACGAGGCCGGACGACGAGTCGAAACCGTCGAGCTCGACCAGCAGCTGGTTGAGGGTCTGCTCTTTCTCGTCGTGTCCGCCCATGCCGCCGAAGGCGCCGCGGGCGCGGCCCATGGCGTCGAGTTCGTCGATGAAGATGATCGCCGGGGCCTTGGCGCGGGCCTGCTCGAAGAGGTCGCGGACCCGCGCGGCGCCGACGCCGACGAACATCTCGACGAATTCCGACCCGGAGATCGAGAAGAAGGGCACGCCGGCCTCGCCGGCCACGGCCTTGGCGAGCAGCGTCTTGCCGGTGCCCGGCGGGCCGACCAGCAGCACGCCTTTCGGCAGCCGGCCGCCGAGACGGCTGTGGCTCTTCGGATCGCGCAGGAAGCCGACCACTTCCTTCAGTTCGTCCTTGGCCTCATCGACGCCGGCCACGTCGTCGAAACTGACGCCGGTGTTGGCTTCGACGTAGACCTTGGCCTTGCTCTTGCCGAGGTTCATGAAGCCGCCGCCGAGGCCCTGCCGGCCGCCGAGGCGCTTCATGGCGAACATCCAGATGGCGACGAAAATCACCGCCGGCAGCACCCAGCCGAGAACGTCGCGGAGCAGGGTGTTCTCGACGACGCCGGTGAATTTGACGTCGTAGCCGGCGAGATCCTTCGCCAGCGCCGGGTCGACGCGGGTCGTGACGAACTTCTGGCGGCCGTCCTGCAGCGGTTTCTTGAGGGTGCCCTGAATGGTGTTGTCGGCGATCGAGATCTCGCCGACTTCGCCGGCTTTCAGGAGGCGCTGGAACTCGCTGTAGGGCAGCGGCTCGACGGTGCGCGCCTGCACCCACAGGTCGTGCAGCGTGAAGATCGCGAATAGCGCGAAGACGAAGTACCACAGGCTGAACTGCGTTTTCTTTTCCATGGGGGCGGGGAAGATGGCAAACGCAGCTTAGATGGGGGCGGGCGCCGGGGGTTCAAGACGCGGGCGGTGCCGACCCGGCGCGGTCAACGCAAAAGCGCCCCGGAGGGCGCCTTGGCGAAGCCGGCGAGGGTCAGCGGTTGCCGTTGTTGCCACCGCCGTTGCCGCTGCCACCGCCGCGCGGGCCGAACAGCGCGGCCTTGCCGTCGCCAGGACGGCGGCCGGTGAGGGTGACGGCCGGACGGCGGGCTTCGTCCAGCGCGGCGGGGGTGCCGCGGTTGGGGTTGCCGCCCTTGCCCTGGAAGTTGCCGTGGCGGTGGCCGCCCGCCGCTTCCGGGTCGCGGTAGTTGTTGCGGGCGCGCGGCTGGTAGTCGACGCGGTTGCCGAAATCGTCGTCGGCCGGCTGGCCGCCGCCGGGCTTGCGGGCCGGGCGCTGTTCCTGCTGGCCGCGGGGGCCCTGGTTTTGAGTCTGGCCCTGGCC
>SSSX01000337.1 GCA_015657735.1 Zoogloeaceae bacterium | reverse complement strand
TATCGAAGCAGCGCTCGTCGAGCAGGCCCGTCTGAACAAGGCTTTGCGCCTGGGGCGCGTGCCGGAAACCGTCGCCCGCATCCTGCGCGAGCTGGCCGTGGCCAATGTCGCGAATGACTTCACCGTGTTGGGTACTCAGGCTCTCTATGCATACGAAGTCATGGGGGGCGTGCATTTCCTCGCCGAATTGTTGGCCTCCGGCGATGTCGACCTGCTTTACGATCGCCGCCGAAAATTGACCCTGGCCGCCAGGAAAATGGATGGTCACGGTTTGTTGGGGTTGCTGAAAAAAGCCGATCGCAGCTTCGAACCGGTTGGGGAAAATACTTTTCGGGCAGCGAATGCCGGCCAATTCATGGTCGATCTGATCGTCCCGCCCGGCGATATGCGCGACGGCCATTCCATCAGTTTTGCCGAAGGCGACCTCGTCGCCTCGGAGGTGCCCGGGCTCGAATGGTTGATTAACGCGCCTCGTCAGCATGTCGTGGCCATTGCCGAAGATGGCCGGCCGATAGAAATGCAAGTCGCCGACCCCAGGGCGTTTGCCATTCATAAGATGTGGTTGTCGGAGAAGGCGGATCGCTCCCCGCTCAAGCGTCCGCGAGATGCGGCGCAGGCCTTGATCCTGATGCAGCTGATTCGCGAACACCTGCCGCATCTGCCGCTTGAGTCCAGCGCCTTGCGTTTTTTGCCGAAAGCCCTGGTCGAACGCTTTGTCAGCCGCGACCCGGCCTGAAATTCGGGGGAGGGGAAAACCTCCGGTCATTCAGGGGGAGGTGCCGGCGGCCAATCTCCGACGAAGGGTGGCGCCTTTTTCTGAATTCGTGTTGCGCCGAAACAACAAAACTTCACGGAACCTCCGTGACATCGCAAACGCCGGTTGCTACAGCCTCCTGCCCTTGCGAGAATCGATGCCAACTTCTCGATCCGAGAGGTAAAGCTTAGTCAGGCTTTATGCCGGATTAAAAACTAACCACTAAGGAGATTTTCTGATGCAAAAGAAGATTATTGCTCTGGCCATCGCTGGTCTGGCTTCTTCGGCTGTCTTCGCTGACACCAATGTCACCATCTACGGCCGCATGGACTACGGCTACATGAACCGTGGCGGTACGGATGGCCCCGTGACCGGTCGTGCCAGCGCCAGCGAATTTGGCGCCGGCCTGCAGAGCGGTTCGCGCATCGGCTTCAAGGGTGTTGAAGATCTGGGCAATGGCATGAAGGCCCTGTTTCAGGTCGAAACCGGTTCCATCGGTAACGACTCCTCCACTGGTCTCAGCTCGCTGCGTAACGCCTACGTTGGCCTGACCAGCAAGTACGGTACCCTCGTCGGCGGCAAGCTGGACGGTGTCCGTTACGGCATCTTCAACAAGTACGACGCCTTCGGCGGCGGCAACGTGGGTAACTTCACCCAGATGACCGCTCAGGTCGACCGCGCCAACAATGCCATCGCCTACATCTCGCCGTCCTTCGCCGGCCTGACCGCTACCCTGGCCTACTCGACCCACATCGGTACCAGCAATCCGCTGAACCTGCCGGCGTCCGGCCAAGAAAACACCGCCGGTGGCAACAAGGGTGACGGAATGCTGACCACCGCCATGCTGAACTACAAGAACGGCGGCCTGGACCTCACCGCCGACTGGGAGCGTGTGTCGTTCAAGGATGGTCTTGCTCCCATCGCTTCGGCAACCACTGTTAACTACGCTGCTTACGCCTTTGACCACGTAACTGTCTGGAACGTTGGTGGTTCGTACGACTTCGGCTTTGTCAAGGTTGCCGCTCTGTATGACAACCTGCAAGCCGATGCCCGTATTGGTAACGGTGGTGTGGTTGTTGATGTTGACACCTGGTTTGTTTCCGCTTCGGCCCCGGTTGGCAAGTTTGTCGTGAAGACCACCTACGGCCAAACCGAAGACAAGAAGGCCTCTGGCGATGTCAAGGCTTCCAAGCTGGGTGTTGGCGCCGACTACCTGCTGTCCAAGCGTACCAAGTTGTACGCCACCTACGGCAAGATCTGGAACGGCGACGATTCCAAGTACATGCTCAGCCCGGCTGCCAACTGCTCGACCGGTGCCGGTACCGTCGGCGCTGGTGCCTGTACCTCGGCTCTGGGTACCCACGGCTTCGACATCGGTATCGCCCACACCTTCTAATCTGGCCTGACCAGTTAGAAATCCTGAAACGGACGCTTCGGCGTCCGTTTTTCTTTGGGAAAGCCTCGGCTCAGTTGCACCGAGGCTTTTTTATTTTGGGGCCAATGCCGAGGGAACATGGCTTTTTCTTGTTGATGGCGACAAACCCGGTTCCGGATTTGATCAATATTTGGTTAAAGACCACTTTATGTATATGGTTATTGATCTAGGTCAAACGAACTAGTCATAAAGTATTTACCATGCCTTTTTTATAACCGAGAAAAGGGAGTGCTTCATGCTTAACAAGATTCTCGTCGCTGCGCTGGTTTCTGCCGGTCTGCTGTCTGCTTCCGTCGTGCAGGCTCAGGAAGGTTCCTTCATGGTGCGGGCCCGTGCGGTCTATGTCGATTTCAAGAACAGCCAGCAGGATGGCCTGCAGAGCACCGTGGGGGCGAAGGTCGAGGCCGACAGCCGGTGGATTCCGGAAGTCGATCTGAGCTACTTCATCACCAAGAACATCGCCGCCGAATTGGTCCTGACCTATCCGCAGGAAGTCGATGTCACCATCGGCGGCGTCAAGAAGGGCACGATCAAGGCCCTGCCGCCTTCGCTGCTCCTCCAGTACCACTTCACCGACCTTGGCGCCTTCAAGCCCTACGTCGGCCTGGGTGTCAATTACACGCGTTTCTACAAGACCCACAACATCCTTGGTGGTCTGGCCAGTGTCGAGACCGATAGCTGGGGTCTGGCTGCTCAGGTCGGCATGGACTACATGATCACCAAGAACTTCGGTGTCAATGTCGACGTCAAGTACCTGCGCATGGATACCGATGTGATGGTCACCGACAACAAG
>SSSX01000336.1 GCA_015657735.1 Zoogloeaceae bacterium | reverse complement strand
CAGGAACGTCGCGAGCGCACCCAGAAGCTGTACGGGGAATAATCCCGCCGTTCGGCTGCGCGGGATCGGCCCGGCTCCGTCATGAGCGCGTCGGCGCACCGCATCCCCGTCACCCTGCTCACCGGTTTCCTCGGCTCGGGCAAGACCACCCTGCTCAACCATCTGCTGCGCCAGCCGGAGCTGGCCGGCACGGTGGTGCTGATCAACGAGTTCGGCACGGTGCCGATCGACCATCTGCTCGTCGAGAAGATCGACGAGGACGTGGTCGTCCTCGCCTCCGGCTGTATCTGCTGCGCGGTCCGCGGCGATCTGGCGCGGGCGTTGAAGGATGTCTTCATGCGCCGGCTGCGTCGCCAGTTGCCGGCCTTGTCCCGGGTGGTCATCGAAACCACCGGCCTGGCCGACCCGGCGCCGGTGATCTTCACCTTGATGCAGGATTTCTTCATCGCCGAACGCTACCGCCTCGACGGCGTGGTGACGGCGGTCGACGGCGTCTTCGGCAGCGCGCAGCTGGCCCGCCAGCCGGAAGCCGTCAAACAGGCGGCGATGGCCGACCGGCTGCTGATCACCAAATGCGACCAGGCCGCGCCCGACGCGCTGGCCGCGCTGGAGGCGCAGCTCGCGGTGCTCAATCCGGGCGCCGCGCGCTTCCGCGTGACGGGCGGCGAGGTGGCGCCGGCGGCGGTGCTCGACTGCGGCCTGTGGAATCCGCTCAGCAAGCGTGCCGACGTGGCCCGCTGGCTGGCTGACGAGGCGGTTGCCGCGGCGGCCCGCGCCCATCCGTACGCGCCGCCGCGCCGCGCCGCCGGCGCTCCGGAGCGCCACGACGCGGCCACCCACGCCTTCGTCGTGCGCCTCGATGCGCCGGTGGCGTGGGGCGATTTCTCGACCGCGCTCGACACCCTGCAGGCCTTGAAGGGCGAGCACCTGCTGCGCGTGAAGGGCATCGTCAACGTGCGCGGCGAAGCGCTGCCGCGGGTCGTGCAGTGCATCCACCACCTGCGTTACCCGGATGCCGCGCTGCCGGCGTGGCCCGACGACGACCGCTCGAGCCGGCTGGTGTTCAT
>SSSX01000039.1 GCA_015657735.1 Zoogloeaceae bacterium | reverse complement strand
GTAGAGCAGCGCCGCGAACTCGTCGCCGCCGTAGCGGGCGACCCGGTCTTCGGCGCGCACGACGCGGCGCACGCGGTTGGCGATGACCTTCAGCACGGTGTCGCCGGCCTGATGGCCGTGGGTGTCGTTGATCGACTTGAAGTCGTCCAGATCGATGAACAGCAGCGCGACGCGGTCGGTGACTTCGCGCGCGCCGGAGATCGCCGCGCGCAGGTGGCGCTCGAAGCGGCCGCGGTTGAGCAGCCCGGTCAGGCTGTCGTGGTTGGCGCGGAACTCGTTGCGGCTGGCCCGCTCGTGGAATTCGGTGATGTCGAGGATGGTGCCGATGAAGCCGCTGATGTGGCCGTCCTGGTCGCGCAGCGAGCCGGCTTCGGCACGCATCCAGAGGGTCCGGCCGGCCGGGTGCTGGTAGCGGAATTCCTCGGCGAAGCGGGTCGCCGATTCGACGGCGAGCTGCCAGCGGTCGCGGATGCGGCACTGCTCGTCGGCGGGCAGCAGTTCGGGCCACGGCGTGCCGGCGACTTCGCGCAGCGGGTGGCCGAGGAGCTGCTCGCAGCGATCGTTGAAGAACAGGCAGCGCGCCTGGGCGTCGGCTTCGAAGAGGCCGGCGGGGGCCTGGCGGGCCAGTTCGCGGAAGCGCATCTCGCTGCGCCGGAGTTCCTCCTGGGCGCGCGACAGGCGCTGCAGGTCGAGGCGCAGCTGGCGGGCCTGCTGTTTGAGCAGGGCTTCGCGGCGCACGGTTTCGGTCACGTCGGCGACCTGCAGCAGGCAGCTGCGCTGGCCGTCGACTTCCAGCGGGGTGATGTCGATGGCCTGCAGCATGCGCTCGCTGTGATCGCCGTCGGGCTGGAACAGCGGCAGCGGTTTGGGGTGCAGGGCGTGGGAGAGGCGCGCCGACCAGCCGAAATCGAGGGCTTCGCGGATCACCAGGGCGAGACGCGGGTCGACGTGGGCGCCGAAGGCTTCGCCCAGCGTCAATCCGATCGCCTGCCGGGCCAGCTGGCCGCTGCGCACCGCGATCCAGTCGTTCCACAGGCGGATGCGGCCGCCGTTGTCGATGACGATGAGGCCGATATCAACGCAGTCGGCGAGGGGGCTGTCGCGCTTCATCGGTTTTCCGGCGTGGTGGGTTTGGGCAGATTGAACACCTGACACACGCGGCGCATGAAGTGGTCGATGGCCGGCACGTCCATCAGGAACAGGACGAAGCCCGACAGGTTGTGGGCCGACATGCGCATGCCGATGCGGGCGACGAGGATCAGGTTGTCCGGTGATTTGTCGTCGAGCAGGTGACTGACCTCGACGCACTGCACGCGCGGCAGAGAGCCGATCATCTCGGTGCCGAAGAGGTCGGCCAGGCTGCTCATGCAGCTGTTGATGATGATGTTGCCGACTTCGGCGAGGGCATCCTGTTCGAGTTCGGTGATGTGCTGGACCGGCGTGTCGTCGCCGAGCATGCGGCGCACGACCTCGAGACTGCCGGCTTCGGGAAAGAGCAGCATGGCGTCGGTGCGGAAGCCGTCGCCGCTGGTTTCGAAATGCTGGTTGATCCGGCACAGGTGCCGGCTGCCGGGGGGCTGCTCGTCCCGCATGCGGCGGGTCAGTTCGTCGCGGGCCACGAATTCGACGACCGGCACGGAGAGGTCGATCTCCTCGCGGACGATCGCCGAAAAGGTTGCCGCGGCCTCACCGAGCGAAAGGTTGAAAGCCTCGGTCAAGGCGTCCAGTTCGAGCTCGGAGAAACTGCGCATGGCGTCAGTCCAGCAGATCGAGGATGCGGGCGAGCACCGCTTCGCCCACCGGCTTGCGGAAGAAGCTCACGCCGAGGCTGGCGGCGCGGCGCTGGATGGCTTCCTGAACGTTGGCGGTGAGCAGCGCCAGGCGGGCCCGCGGCTGGGTTTCGCGGATTTTCTCGGCCAGCTCGAGACCGGACATGCCGGGCATGTTCATGTCGAGCACGATGAGATCGGGCGTGTGGTCGGCGAGCAGCGCCAGGGCCGCCTCGCCGTCGCCGGCTTCAAGGATGGCGGCGTCGGGCCGCAGGCTTTTGATGACCGAACTGCACAGCATGCGCGATGCGCGGCTGTCGTCGACGAGCAGGATCGTGGTGGGCATGACATGCTCCAAGGGGTTCCGCTGAGGCTTACGGCGCCCGTGACATGAACTTTAACCCTTTCCGGCGCGCGGATATACGGCTTCGTGACCGGCGACACGGGGCGCGCTGCGTAACCTTGCCCGATCGGACGAGACGCCGCCGGCGGCGCCCGGTAAGCTGCCAGGCTCGCCCATCCGCCGTGTGCCGTCCAATGTCGTCCCGTGCCGTGCCGTCGCCGCTCTTTCTGATCGGTCGCGTGTTCCTGCCCTTCGCGGCGGGTTATTACCTTTCCTATCTGCTGCGCACCGTCAACGCGGTGATCTCGCCGGACCTGACCCGCGAGCTGGGCCTGGGGGCGGCCGATCTGGGGCTGCTGACGAGCACCTATTTCTTTGCCTTCGCGCTGGCCCAGATTCCGGTCGGCATCGCCCTCGACCGCTACGGGCCGCGGCGGGTGGAGGCGACGCTGCTGATGGTGACGGCCCTTGGCGCCGCGCTGTTCGCCACCGGCGACGGGCTGCCGGCGCTGGCCGGCGCCCGCGCGCTGATCGGCCTCGGCGTGTCGGCGTGCCTGATGGCCAGCCTGAAGGGTTTCATGCTGTGGTTTGAGCGGGACCGGCTGGCCTCGCTGACCGGTTACGTGATGTCCAGCGGCGCGCTCGGCGCGGTGACGGCGTCGGCGCCGCTGGAGGCGGCCCTGCCTTTCGTCGGCTGGCGGGGGGCTTTCTGGGCGGTGGCCGGACTGTCGGCGGCGGTGGCGGCGCTGATCTTCTTCGTGATGCCGGAAAAGGAGGAAGCCCACCCGCACGAGAGCTTGCAGCATGCGCTGCGCGGCGTCCGCGAGGTGCTGTCGGCGGCCGTTTTCTGGCGCTTCGCGGGCCAGTCGGCGTTTTTCACCGGCGGCTTCATGGCCTTGCAGGGGCTGTGGGCGGTGCCGTGGCTGATGGAAGTGGATGGCTACAGCCGGGCGCTGGCTGCCGATCACCTGTTCTGGCTCAACATCGGTCTGCTGGCCGGCCAGCTGGCGATCGGCGCCTGGGCGCTGCCGCTGGCGGCACGCGGCGTGACGCCGCTGCGCCTGATGCAGAGCGGGCTGTTGGCGACGATGATCGTCGAGGCGCTGATCATCGCCGGCAGCGGGCCGACGCTGGTCCTGTGGTGCGCGCTCGGCGTGATGACGGCCGCCGGTGCGCAGATGTACGGTGTGCTGGCGGGGCTGTTCCCGCTTCATCTGGCGGGACGGGTGACGACCAGCATCAACCTGATGGCCTTCGTCGGCGCCTTCGTGGTGCAGTGGGGGCTGGGCGGCCTGCTCGACGGCCTGCGCGCCGACGGCATGGGGGCCGCCGGTTCGCTGCGCGTGGCTTTCGTGATCCTGCTGGCCGCGCAGCTGGCGAGTTTTGTGCCGCTGGCCCGCGTCGGGCGCCAGCGGGCGGCGGGCTGAGGGAACTGGCTGGTCGATCCGGGTGACGCTTCACAGGTCCGGCGTCCGACCGTGAGCCGGCGGCCCGGGGAGAACGTCGAAACGCCGGGCCGCGCGTTCGCACAGTTCGCGCAGCGCCTCATCGGTGCCGGGATTGTCGGCGAGGCGTTCGAGCAGGTCGGCCGCGCGGCGCGATGCCCGTGGGCAGCCGGTTTCGCCGAAACGCAGGATCGCGTCGAGCGCCCCGGCCCACAGGCTGGCCGGAGACGGGGAGGCAGGCGCGGGATGGAGGGAGACGTCCATGGATTCAGTCCGACCTTTATATGAGAATGAGTCTCAATATAATTTCCGGCCGAGTAAAAGTAAACGAGAATAATTCTTGATTGAAACAGCGCCCGATCGGCCACGTCAACGCCCCGCGGGGCGTGTCCGGTGGTCCGGAACACGCCCCGCGGGGTTCAGGGAACGAAGCTTACTTGGTGGCCGGCGCGGCGGCGGCAGCGGTCGGGGTGGCCTCGGCCTTGTGAGCCGGCATGGCCGCCTTCTTGGCCTTCTTGACCGGCTTGGCGGTCTTCGGGGTAGCGGCCTTGGTCGCTTCAGCGGGTTTGGCGGCTTCGGCCTTGGCGGGTTCGGCGGGCTTCGCAACCTCGGCCTTCACGGCTTCGACCTTCTTGTCGACCGCAGCGGCGGCGGCGGCTTTGACGGCCGGCGCTGCCGGCGTCGCGGGGACGGCCGGGGTGGCCTGGGCGAAGGAGGCAGAGGCGAAACCGGCGGCGATGGCGAGGGCGATGATCTTGTTCAGCATGTGCGTTCTCCTGAGAGGGTTTGTGCATTCCGGGTGGCGCGATTGCCAGCCCTTGCAGCGAATAACGCCGGCCCCCGGCGGCGGTTGTCAGCACAAATGTAAGGCTATGTTCGTTTGTAACCGCGGCGGGAGGGCGTTTCGTGTGCTACAAAAGATGAATGCAGATGAGTGTGATTTTCATGGCGTGGATCATGCTGTCCGTCTGCTTCGATCAGCCTTGCGGGGGAGCGTTGCCATGTCGTCGATGACCGAGAAAGTTCGCTGGACCCTTGCCGGAGTGCTGGCGCTGGCGGCGCCGCTGGCGACCGCGTCGGTGGTGTCCTATTCCGCATCGCTGAGCGGAGCCGCCGAATCGCCGGCCAACGGGTCGCCGGGAACCGGCAGTGCGACGGTGCTGATCGACACCGTGGCGCACACGATGACGGTGGATGTCCTGTTCAGCGGCCTGCTCGGTACGACCACGGCGGCCCACATCCACTGCTGCACGGCGGTGCCGACGGCCGGCAACGCAGGCGTGGCGACCCAGGTGCCGAATTTTGTCGGTTTTCCGCTCGGGGTCACCTCCGGCACCTATCACAGCGTCTTCGACCTGACGCTGCCGGGCAGCTGGAACGCGGCCTTCATCACCGGCAACGGCGGCACGACGGCCACGGCCGAAGCGGCGCTGCTGGCCGGCATCGATGCCGAGAAGGCGTATCTGAACATCCACACCACCTCGTTTACGGGCGGCGAGATTCGCGGCTTCCTGGTGCGCGACGTGCCCGAACCGGCAGCGCTGACCCTGCTCGGGCTGGGCGTCGTCGGCCTGGCGGCAGCCGGTGCCGGCCGGCGGGCGCGGACGGCCTGATCAGGCGTCGCCTGCGGGCGAGAACGAAGAATGCGGTCTGAAGATCGGTGTGCCGGGTTGTGCGTGGTCAGGCTGAATCGGAATCACAGAAGGAAACGGGTTTGTGAGCCTTTGGGCGCTTTCCCGAAAATTCTCGGACATGCCCAAAACAGGAAGGCCCCGCCGACATCTCGACGGGGCCTTCCTGTTTTCATTGTGGTGAGATGCTTTTCACCAATTCTGAAATCCTACGCTCTCACACATCCAGATTCCTCGCATACAGCGCGTTTTCTTCGATGAAGGCGCGGCGGGGTTCGACGTTGTCGCCCATCAGCGTGGTGAAGATTTCGTCGGCGGCGATCGCGTCGTCGATCTGCACGCGGAGCAGGCGGCGGACGGCGGGGTCCATGGTGGTTTCCCACAGCTGCTCGGGGTTCATTTCGCCGAGGCCTTTGTAACGCTGTTTGGAGAGGCCGCGTTCGACTTCGCCCAGCATCCAGCGGATGGCGTCGGCGAAGCTGGTGACGGCTTGCTGCTTTTCGCCGCGGCGCATGACGGCGCCGGTCCGGATCAGGCCGGAGATCGATTCGCTGGCCTGGCGGATGGTGCGCCAGTCGCCGGAACGCAGGAAGTCGCCGTCGATCTGGCTGAGCTTGCGGTTGCCGTGGTGCATGCGGGCGAGGTCGAGCGCCCAGGCTTCGGTGGTTTCGTCGTAGCTGGCGGCGACGGTGATGTCGCTGCCGACGGCGGCCTGCAGGCGGGCGGCGGAGTCGCGGGCGGCGCCTTCGTCGTCGACCGACAGCGGCAGGTCGTTGGCGAGCAGCGCGTGCAGCGCGTCGGGGTCGATCCAGTCGGCGAGGCGGCGGATCACGTTTTCGGCGAGCAGATAGGTGCGCGCGAGGCCGCCGAGGGCGTCGGTGTGGATCGGCTCGGCACCGTCGCCGGGGGTCAGCGCGGCGCCTTCGAGGCCCAGCTTGAGCAGGTGGGCGGAGAGCTCGGCGTCGTCCTTGATGTACATCTCGTTCTTGCCGTGCTTGATCTTGTAGAGCGGCGGCTGGGCGATGTAGATGTGGCCGCGCTCGACCAGTTCGCGCATCTGGCGGTAGAAGAAGGTGAGCAGCAGGGTGCGGATGTGGGCGCCGTCGACGTCCGCGTCGGTCATGATGATGATGCGGTGGTAGCGCAGCTTTTCGGGCTTGAAGTCGTCGCTGCCGATGCTGGTGCCGAGCGCGGTGATCAGCGTGGCGATCTGCTCGGAGCCGATCAGTTTGTCGAAGCGGGCGCGTTCGACGTTGAGCACCTTGCCGCGCAGCGGCAGGATGGCCTGAAACTTGCGGTCACGGCCCTGCTTGGCCGAGCCGCCGGCGGAGTCGCCCTCGACGATGTAGATTTCGCACAGCGCCGGGTCTTTTTCCTGGCAGTCGGCGAGCTTGCCGGGCAGGCCGACGCCGTCGAGCACGCCTTTGCGGCGGGTCATCTCGCGGGCGCGGCGGGCGGCTTCGCGGGCGCGGGAGGCTTCGACAATCTTGCCGCAGATGGTTTTGGCGTCGATCGGGCGTTCGAGCAGGAAGTCGGCGAGCTTCTGGGCGACGACTTCTTCGACCGCCGGACGGGCTTCGCCGGACACCAGCTTCATCTTGGTCTGAGAGGCGAACTTGGGGTCGGGCATCTTGACCGACAGCACGCAGGCGAGGCCTTCGCGCATGTCGTCGCCGGAGATGTCAACCTTGGCCTTCTTGGCGATCTCGTTTTCTTCGATGTACTTGTTGATGACGCGGGTCATCGCCGCGCGCAGGCCGGTGAGGTGGGTGCCGCCGTCGGCCTGCGGGATGTTGTTGGTGAAGCACAGCACCTGTTCGGCGTAGCTGTCGTTCCACTGCATCGCGACTTCGACGGTGATCGGCACGCCGTTCTGGATGGATTCGCCGCTGGCGTGGAAGACGGTGGGGTGGAGCACCGACTTGGCACGGTTGATGTATTCGACAAAGCCGGACACGCCGCCGGCGAAGGCGAAGTCTTCTTCCTTGCCGCTGCGCTGGTCCACCAAGCGGATCTTGACGCCGTTGTTGAGGAAGGACAGCTCGCGCAGGCGCTTGGCGAGGATTTCGTAATGGTATTCGACGGTGCCGAAGATTTCTTCGTCGGCGAGGTAGTGCACCTTGGTGCCGCGCTTGGTGGTGTCGCCGAGGACTTTCAGCGGGCTGGTTTCGATGCCATCGACGACCTCGATGACGCGGTCGATCGCGTGGCCGCGGTTGAACTCCATGAAGTGCTTGTGGCCGTCGCGCGAGACGGTAAGGCGCAGCCACTTGGACAGCGCATTCACGCACGACACGCCGACGCCGTGGAGGCCGCCGGAGACCTTGTAGCTGTTCTGGTTGAACTTGCCGCCGGCGTGCAGCACGCACATCACGATCTCGGCCGCCGAGCGCTTCGGCTCGTGCTTGTCGTCCATCTTGACGCCGACCGGGATGCCGCGGCCGTTGTCGGTGACCGAGATCGAGTTGTCGGCGTGGATGGTGATCACGATGTCGTCGCAGTGGCCGGCCAGCGCTTCGTCGATGGCGTTGTCGACGACTTCGAAAACCATGGGGTGCAGGCCGGTGCCATCGGAGGTGTCGCCGATGTACATGCCGGGCCGCTTCCTCACCGCCTCCAGCCCTTCGAGCTGCTGGATGCTGGATTCGTCGTAGTTGTCGGCGGGTGCAGGTTGTTGCGGCGTATCGGACATGGCGTTCTCGGTTCTGCTGTTTTGTTCTGCTCAGGCCTGGAGGCCAGGCGTCAGTTCTTCAAGAAAACTGACACGGGTTCGAGTTCGTGGAGAAAGCGTCGCGAGCAGGCCCGAGGTCGCCGGGAGGCGCGGAGCCGTACTGGAGTACGGCGAGCACCGGAGCGGCGAGATCGGGACGCGCAGTAGCTTTATCCACGGACTCCTTAGATGCGCATGGGCATCACGACGTACTTGAAGTCGGCGTTGTCGGCGAGGCCGAAGAGGGCGCTGGCGTTGCCGTCGTTGAAGCGGATCTCAATCTCGTTGGCCGACAGGTTGGTCAGCACGTCGAGGAGATAAGTGACGTTGAAGCCGATGTCGAGCGGATCGCCGCTGTAATCGACTTCCAGCTCTTCCTGCGCTTCTTCCTGCTCGGCGTTGGTGGACACCAGCTTGAGGCTGCCTTCGGAGAGCATCAGGCGCACGCCGCGGAATTTCTCGTTGGTGAGGATCGCCGCGCGCTGCAGGGCCTGCAGCAGCGCCAGGCGGCTGGCCTTGACGAGCTTGGGGTGGCCCTGCGGAATGACGCGCTCGTAGTCGGGGAACTTGCCGTCGATGAGTTTGGAGATCAGTTCGATGTGGCCGAAGCGGAAGACGATCTGGTTGCCGACCAGCGTGACTTCGAGCGGGTCGTCGGAGTCGGCGAGCTGACGGGCCAGTTCGACCACCGTCTTGCGCGGCAGGATCACGTCGGTGCGCGGGAAGTCGCCGACCAGCGGCGAGGCGGCGTAGGCGAGGCGGTGGCCGTCGGTGGCGACCATCCGCAGCAGGTCGCCGGCGACCACCAGCAGAAGGCCGTTGAGGTAGTAGCGGATGTCCTGCTGGGCCATCGCGTACTGCACCAGCGCGAGCTGCTTCTTGAAGGCCTTTTGCGTGGTGGTGAACGACAGGCCCTCGCCTTCCGGCGGCGACAGGCGCGGGTAGTCGGCGGCGGGCAGGGTCTGCAGCTGGAAGCGGCTCTTGCCGGCCTTGAGGGTGATGCGCTT
>SSSX01000335.1 GCA_015657735.1 Zoogloeaceae bacterium | reverse complement strand
GAGCCTGGCCGGCGAAGTGCTCGCGATGGCCCCCGCCAAAGGCTCGTGGGTCCAGCGCATCGCCGAAACGGCCCAACTCTTCGGCCTCGGCTACGCCACCCCGGCGGCGCGCCGGGCCGTCCATCCCCCGCCCTGCGCAGGTGGCGCAACCGCCGGCGAGCCCGCCTACACCACCGTCTACCGGGAATGCATGTTCGGTCTCGGCGCCCTGGTGGACGGACGGCTCTACGCCGCCGACAGCCGTTTCGACCACGCCTTGCGGACCGCCGAACTGCGCGCCGGCCACGATTCGGCCGCCGCCGCGCTGCCGGCCGGCTACCTCGCGGCGATCCACTACGAGTGGAACGAAATCGCCCGCAGCGAGGCGATTCTCGGCGACCGCCTCGGCACCGCCATCGAAACCGCGCCGGTCGGCTCGCTGACACGCTTCTGCCTCACCGCAACGCGCCTGGCGGCGCTGCGCGGCGACCTCGACGGCGCCTACCGGATGCTCGAGCGGGCCAGCGCCGTCGCCCACGACCGCGACTGGCTGCGCATGCTCGCCGCCTGCGAAGGCGAACGGGTGCGCCTGCTGATCGCCGAAAACGCGCTGGCCCGCGCCAGCCGGGTGGTGCAGGCGCTGGCCGCACGCCTGCCTGACCCGCCGCCAGAACCCGCCGGCACCTACACCGAAACCCGCAGCCACTTCCTGGCCGCCCATTGCCGCCTGCTCATCGCCCGGGGCGACGGTCGTGAAGCCGCCGCCGTCCTCGACGCCGCGGCCCGGCGCCTCGCCGCCGATGGCATGGCCTACTTCGCCGCCCGTGCCCGCATCCTCCAGGCCATCGCGCTGGACGGTGAGGGCGATCAGGCCGGCGCCCTCGCTGCCCTCGCCACCGCCCTGCGCTACGCGCAGCACAACGGCCTGATACGCAGCTTCGTCGACGAAGGCGCCCGCGTCCTGTCCCTGCTCCAGACGCTGCGCGCCAACCCGGACGCACATCCCGAGGTGACCACCGGGTATCTCGACGACCTCCTCGCGGCGGCCGGCCCGAGCTCCGCTGCTGCGCGCCTCAGCGCCCGCGAACAGGACATCCTGGCCGGCCTGGCGCGGGGTCTGTCCAACAAGGAGATCGCCCGGACGCTGCAACTCGCGCCCGAAACGGTCAAGTGGCATCTGAAGAACATCTTCCTCAAGCTCGGCGTCACCTCCCGCCTCCAGGCCGTGCACTGGGCCCGCAGCCACCCTCCGGCTCCGGCTGCAGCGTCCGCCGGCCCCTGACCGCTGCGGCCAGCCCCCCCCTGTTGGGGGGCTGGCGCCGCCGGCGGACTCGCATATTCTCTGCCGGATGAGAACCACGGACCGCGGCCCTGCCCGGCATCCGTGGCAGCTACCGGAGGACCACAGTGGAATTGCGGAAGCAGCGTGTCGATACACGACCCCACTCGCCGCGGCGCCCCGTGCGGAGCAGCGCCGAGCACGGCGTGACCCCGCCGCTGGCGCCCCGCAGTCGGTCCTCCACCGGTAAGGTCGGGCCGGAGTCCGTTCAGCCTCCCTCCCTCTGTAAGCTCCCTCGGCTGTCGGACCTGGCCTGTCCCGGGAAGCGGGCCGGTGCATCTCCTCCCATGCACCGGCCCGCCTGATCCCGTACCCCTTTTTCCACCGCTTCGCCCGTCCACCGGGAGCCGCCATCCCCGACGCAGCCGGCAAGTTCAGCCGTGGCGTGCCGGCCCCGACATCCGCTGTCCACAAAAAGTCCAAGGAGGAAACCATGCAAACCATCGACCCGGACAACCTCATCGAGCCCACCCCGTCCGCCTACGGCTACCCGCTGCTCATCAAGCAGCTGCTCCACACGCCGCTGGCCGTGAACCCGGAACAGGAAATCCTCTACCGCGATCTCAAGCGCTACAACTACCGCACCCTCGGGCACCGCATCGCCCAGCTGGCCAGCGCGCTGCAGTCGCTCGGCGTGGCCCCCGGCGACACCGTCGGCGTGATGGACTGGGACAGCCACCGCTATCTCGAATCCTATTTCGCCATCCCGATGATGGGGGCGGTGCTGATGACGGTGAACGTGCGCCTGTCGCCCGAACAGATCCTGTACACCATCAATCACGCCGGCGCCAAGGTGCTGCTGGTGAATGCCGAATTCCTGCCGGTGCTGGCTGAAATCCACGACAAGCTGGAAACCGTCCGCCGTCTGGTGTTCATCAGCGACCAGCCCGACACGCCGCTGCCCGACGGCTTCGCCGGCGAATACGAAGCCCTGCTCCATGCCGGCTCGCCGGCCTACGAATTCCCCGACTTCGACGAGAACACCCGCGCCACCACCTTCTACACCACCGGCACCACCGGCCTGCCAAAAGGTGTGTTCTTCAGTCACCGGCAGCTGGTGCTCCACACCCTCGCCGCCCTCGGCGGGCTGGCCTCGCCGGCCAGCCAGGGGCGCCTGCACCGCGACGACGTGTACATGCCCATCACGCCGATGTTCCACGTCCACGCCTGGGGCATGCCGTATGTGGCGACGATGCTGGGGCTGCGTCAGGTGTACCCCGGCCGTTACAGCCCGGATGGCCTCCTGGCGCTGGTGAAACGGGAAGGCGTGACCTTCTCCCACTGCGTGCCGACCATCCTGCACATGCTGCTCAGCCACCCGGCGATCCACGACACCGACGTACGCGGCTGGAAAGTCATCATCGGCGGCTCGGCGCTGCCCAAGGGTCTCGCCCAGGTCGCCCTCGAGCGCGGCATCGATCTGTTCACCGGTTACGGCATGTCCGAAACCTGCCCGATCCTGACCCTCGCGCAGATCAAGACCCCGCTGCGCGGCGACCCGGCCCGCGAACTCGAACTGCGCACCCGCACCGGCCTGCCGATCCCG
>SSSX01000334.1 GCA_015657735.1 Zoogloeaceae bacterium | reverse complement strand
GACATTGCATCGTGGCTGACCGGTTAGTTGCTGAAAGGAATTTTTGTGAATCATCCTGTGGTCAGTGTTGCCCGACGCGGCGATCTCGCCGTCGTCACGATCGACAGCCCGCCGGTCAATGCGCTTTCGGTGAACGTTCGCAAGGGTCTGCTGACGGCCTTCAACGGTCTGGTCGGGGACGCCGGCGTGGCCGGCGTGGTGCTGGCCTGTGCCGGACGCACTTTTGTGGCCGGCTCGGATATCGCCGAGTTCGATAGTCCGGTGTTCGACGAGAGCGATCTCAACGATGTGTGTGCGGCCATCGAAAGCCTCGGCAAGCCGGTTGTCTGCGCCTTGCACGGGACGACGCTGGGCGGCGGCCTGGAACTGGCGATGGCGTGCCACTATCGCGTCGCCGCCCCGAACACCCGGCTCGGGCTGCCCGAGGTCACGCTCGGGCTGCTGCCCGGCGCCGGCGGCACGCAACGCCTGCCGCGCTTGATCGGGGTCGCCGATGCGCTCGAGATCATCCTGTCGGGATCGCCGGTGAGTGCCGACAAGGCGCAGCGGCTGGGGCTGGTCGATGCCATCGTCGATGGCGATGTGCTGGATCAGGCGCTGCACTTCACCCGCGCCCTGATTGCCCGCCAGGCGCCGTGCCGGAAGACGAGCGAGATCGCCATCGCGCCGGACGGCGGGCTGACGACCCTGTTCGCCGGGGCGCGCCAAGGCCTGGCGAAAAAATCGCGCGGCGCCTTTGCGCCGGCGAAAATCGTCGACTGCGTTGAGGCGGCCGTCAATTTGCCGTTCGCCGAGGGGCTCGCCGTCGAGCGCCGGATGTTCGTCGAATGCATGCACTCGCCGCAGTCGGCGGCGCTCCGCCATGCGTTTTTTGCCGAACGCGAAACCGGCAAGATTCCCGGGCTGGACAAGAATCTTGCGCTGCCGGCGATTGGCCGGGTGGGCATCGTCGGCGCCGGCACGATGGGTGGTGGCATCGCCATGAACTTCCTCAACGCCGGCATTCCGGTGGTTCTGCTGGAAGTCGCAGCCGACGCGCTGGCGCGGGGTCTGGCCAACATTCGCAAGCACTACGAGGCAACCGCCAGCAAGGGGCGGATGACCCTCGAAGAAGTCGATCAGCGCATGGCGCTGTGCCGCGGCTCGCTCGATTACGCCGATTTCGGCGATTGCGATCTGGTGATCGAGGCGGTTTTCGAGAACATGGACATCAAGAAGGCGGTGCTGGCCAGACTCGGCGAGGTCTGCCGGCCGGGGGCCATCATCGCCACCAACACGTCGTCGCTCGACGTCGATGAACTGGCGCTCGCCAGCGGGCGTCCGGCCGACGTGGTGGGCATGCATTTCTTCAGCCCGGCCAACGTGATGCGTCTGCTCGAGGTGGTGCGTGGCCGGGAAACCGCGCCTGCGGTGCTGGCCGCGGTGCTGGCGCTGGCCCGCAAGATCCGCAAGGTGGCCGTGGTTTCCGGCGTGTGCTTCGGCTTCATCGGCAATCGCATGCTCGAGGGGTATCTGCGCGAAAGCGAGTTTCTGCTGATGGAGGGCGCAACGCCGTCGCAGATCGACCGCGTGCTGGAATCCTTCGGCATGGCCATGGGGCCGTGCCGGATGATGGACATGGCCGGCATCGACGTGGGCGCCAAGGTGCTGGGCGAGCGTGCCAAGGAAGGCACCTTGCCGGCCGATCCGAGCTACCGCATGCCGTGCCGGACCCTCGCCGAGCTGGGCCGCCACGGCCAGAAGACCGGCGCCGGCTATTACCGCTACGACGGTCGCACCCCGGTTCACGATCCGGAAGTGGATCGCATCATGGCCGAACTGGCGAGCCGCTTCGGCATCGCCCGCCGCCAGGAGATCAGCGACGAGGAAATCTTCGAGCGCTGCTTTTATCCCCTGGTCAACGAAGGCGCGCGGATTCTCGAAGAAGGCATCGCCTACCGGGCCGGCGACATCGACATCGTCTGGCTCAACGGCTACGGCTTCCCGTCGGTCAAGGGCGGGCCGATGCACGCGGCCGACGTCATCGGCCTGCCGCGTGTCGTCGCGCGCCTCGGGCACTACGCTGAGCAGTGCAAGGACCGCCACGATTACTGGCGCGCCGCCGATCTGCTGAGCCGGCTGGCGGCCGGCGGACACCGTTTCGCCGACGCCTGATGTCACTTTTCACCACATTCAAGAGAGCACATTCATGAAAGAAGCTGTCATCGTTTCCACCGCCCGTACGCCGATCGGCCGGGCCTTCCGCGGTTCGCTCAACAACATCAAGTCGCCGACGCTGATGGGCCACGCCCTGAGCCATGCCGTGCAGCGCGCCGGCATCGACGGGGCGGAGATCGAGGATGTGATCGTCGGCACCGTGCTGGGTGCCGGCACCGCCGGTCTCAATATCGCGCGCCAGGCCGGCCTGGCGGCGGGCATTCCCGTGACGGCCGCGGCGCAGACCGTGGACCGGCAATGCGCTTCCGGCCTGATGGCGATCGGCATGGCCGCCAAGCAGATCATCGTGGACGGCATGCAGGTCGTCGCGGCCGGCGGCCAGGAAAACATTTCCGCCGTGCAGGCGGCCTATTTCGACTGGGTGGCGCGCGAAAAGGATCCGAATGTCGAGCGGCTGGCACCGACCGCCTACATGCCGATGCTGATGACCGCCGAGAACGTCGTCCGCAAGTTCGGCATCAGCCGCGAAGCGCAGGACGCCTATGCGCTGGTGTCGCAGCAGCGCACGGCGGCGGCCCAGGCCGGCGGTCGCCTGGACGCCGAAATCGTTCCGATTGCGACGACGATGCGCGTCGAGAACCGGGAAACCGGCGAAGTCAGCTTCCGCGATGTGCTCCTGTCGAAAGACGAGGGCAACCGGGTCGATACGACGCTGGCCAGTCTGGCCGGGCTGAAGCCGGTGGTCGACGGCGGCTGCATCACCGGCGGCAATGCCAGCCAGCTTTCCGACGGCGCCTCGGCGTGCATCGTCATGGACCGCGCGCTGGCCGAACGCCGCAACCTGACGCCGCTCGGCATTTACCGCGGCATCGCCGTGGCCGGCAACGCGCCCGAGGAAATGGGTATCGGCCCGATCTACGCGATTCCCAAACTGCTCGCCATGAACGGCCTGACCGTCGACGACATCGGCCTGTGGGAGCTCAACGAAGCCTTCGCCTGCCAGGTGCTGTATTGCCGGGATTTCCTGCGTATCGATCCGGAGAAATACAACGTCAATGGCGGCGCGATCTCGATCGGGCACCCCTACGGCATGTCCGGGGCGCGCATGGTCGGCCACGCGCTGATCGAAGGCAAGCGTCGCGGCGTCAAGTACGTCGTGGTCGCGATGTGCATCGGCGGCGGCATGGGTGCCGCCGGTCTGTTCGAAGTCTGCTGAGCGCAGCGTACGGGAGAGTCGGCGATGAGTTATACGGCACCGATCAAGGACATGCTGTTCAGTCTGGAGGAAATCGCCGGTTTCGACGCGATTTCAGCCCTTCCCGGTTGCGAGGAATTGAGCGCCGATCTGGCCGGGTCGATTCTGAGCGAGGCTGGCAAATTTTCCGCGTCGGTGCTCGCGCCGCTCAACCGTGTCGGCGATACCCAGGGCGTCCGCTACGACGATGGCAACGTGACGATGCCGGACGGCTTCGTCGCGGCCTACCAGCAGTTGTGCGCGGCGGGGTGGAATTCGCTGGTCCCGCCCGCCGAATATGGCGGGATGAATCTGCCGTATGTGCTGGCGACGCCGGTGCGGGAAATGCTCAAGTCGGCCAATCACGGCTTCTGCGGCTCCTACGGGCTGACCGGCGGGGCCGTCGAAGCGCTGCTGGCGCACGGCTCGGACGAACTCAAGCAGGTGTTCCTGCCGCGGATGGTGAGCGGCGAATGGTCGGGCACGATGAACCTGACCGAATCGCAGGCCGGCTCCGATCTGTCGGCCATCCGCACGCGTGCCGAAGTGCAGGGCGATGGAACGTACCGCCTGTTCGGCCAGAAGATTTTCATCACCTTCGGCGAGCATGACCTGACCGAAAACATCATTCACCTCGTGCTGGCGCGGCTTCCGGATGCGCCGCCGGGCGTCAGGGGCATCTCCTTGTTCCTGGTGCCGAAGTTCCTGGTGAACTTCGCCGACGGCACCCTTGGCGAACGCAACGATGTGCGCTGCATCTCGATCGAGCACAAGATGGGCATCCGCTCGAGCCCGACCTGCACGATGGCCTACGGCGAACAGGACGGGGCGGTCGGCTACCTGATCGGCGAGCCGAATCAGGGGCTGTCGTACATGTTCACGATGATGAACGAAGCCCGGCTGGCGGTCGGCGGCGAGGGGATCGCGCTGGCCGAGCGCGCCTACCAGCAGGCGGTGGGCTATGCCCGCGAGCGCGTGCAGGGGCGCGATGCGCTGACCGGCGCGCTCAATGTGCCGATCATCCATCACCCCGACGTGCGGCGCATGCTGCTGACGATGCGCGCGCGGGTCGAAACGGCGCGCGCGCTGTCGCTGATGGTGGCCGGCATGATCGATCAGGCCCACCGCAATCCGGATGCGGACGTGCGGAAAAGCCAGCTTGCGCTGGTCGAACTGCTGACCCCGGTGGTCAAGGCCTGCAGTACCGAAATGGCGATCGACGTGACCTCGCTCAACATCCAGATTCACGGTGGCATGGGTTTCATCGAGGAGACCGGGGCGGCCCAGCATTATCGTGACGCCCGGATCACCGCCATCTACGAAGGCACCACCGGCATTCAGGCCAACGACCTGATCGGTCGCAAAGTGCTGCGCGAACAGGGTTCGACGATGCACTTGCTGATCGGGCGGATGAACCGGACGGCCGCCGATCTGCAGCAGGCCGGCAGCCCGGACCTGAACGCCATCGGGAAACGGCTGGAGCAGGCGATCGGACAACTGCGGGCGGCGACCGAATGGGTGCTGGCGACCGGGACCGCCAGCATGAACCTCGTGCTGGCCGGCGCGGTGCCGTTCCTGCATCTCACCGGAACGGTCTGCTTCGGCTGGCTGGCCGGCCTCGCCGCGCTGGCCGCGACGCGCCGGCTTGGCGAAGCCGGCGCCGACCGCGATTTTCTCGACGCCAAAATACTGACCGCACAGTTCTATTGCGCCCACGAACTGCCCCACGCCGAGTCGTACGCGCGGACGGTGATGGCCGGGGATCAATCCGCCATGACGATGCGCGAAGCGCAATTCTGATGGACGCTGCGCGCGATCACGCCCTACTGCCCGTTCTGGGCAGAACGCATGGTGGCGATGAACTTGTCGCGCAGCCACTGGTTGGCCTGGTCCTGGTCCAGGCTGCGATGCCAGTAGCAGTGCCATTCCAGCGGCGCCACCTCGAACGGCAGTTCGAGGATCCGGCCCTCGTGGCGCCGCAGCAGACTGATCGGCGCCGTCAGCGCCAGGTCGGTACGCTGGGCGATCAGCGGGGCCACCAGATAATGCTGCACGCGCATCTGAATGGTGCGCTTGCGCCCGATCCGGGCGAGGGTGGCGTCGACATGCCCGGCGCCCTGTTTCCGGCTCGATACGTGAATGTGGCCGAGCGCCAGATAATCGTCGAGGCCGAGGCTGTCGCCGCGGAACGGATGGTCGGCGCGCAGCAGGCAGGCGTAGCGGTCCACCGATAGCGGCGCATGGAACAGCATCGGGTCGTCAATCAGCGGAACGTCGACCGCCAGATGCACGGCGCCGGTGGCCAGTTCCTGGGAAATTTCGCTGCGCGACGTGTAGTAGCTCTCGATGCGCAGGCCCGGCGCCTCCTTTTCCAGCGTTTCCCCCAGCACCGGGAGCAGCAAGGCTTCAGCCAGGTCGGCCATGCTGACCCGAAAGACCTGTTGCGCCGTGGCCGGATCGAAGGAATCGCCCTGGCGGGCTGCCGTCTTGAGCAAGTGCAGGGCCTCGCCGATCTGGCTGTACATGCGTTCGGCCAGTGGCGTGGGAATCATGCCGCGGCTGCTGCTGACGAAGAGCGGATCGTTGAAGGTGCCGCGCATGCGGGCCAGGGCGTTGCTGACCGCCGGCTGGGTGACGCACAGCAGGTCGGCGGCGTGGGTCAGGTTGCGCTTGTTGTAGATCGCTTCGAAGACGACGAACAGGTTCAGGTCGATCTTGGCGGGTGGCATGCGATGGTCTCCGAGAAGCGCTCAAACTATCACTACTATGAATGTCTATTATAACAATAATAAAGTTTGTGAATGATCTGTTGCCGACTATCCTGAACTTCATCCAACCAATCTTTTGAGGTAGCCATGGCGGAATTGTTTCTCGTGCGACACGGTCAGGCCTCCTTCGGCGAGGCTGACTACGATCGGCTCTCCAGCCTCGGAGAACAGCAGGCATTGTGGCTCGGCGAGTACTTCGCCGAACGCGGCCTGACGTTCGACCGGGTCTTCATCGGCACGCTGCGGCGCCACCGGCAGACCGCCGAAGCGCTGTTCGACGGTGCCGGCTGGTCGCTGCCCTGCGAAGAGGATGCCGGTCTGAATGAATATGATTTTCATGCACTCTTCGCCGCGCTGGGCAGCGAACACGAGAGTCTGAAGGCCTCGGCTCACGGCGACCGGCACGTTTTCTACCGGGGCCTGAAGCAGGTTCTGCAGCTGTGGTCGGAAGACCGGCTGGGGGGCGTGGCGCCGGAAACCTGGAACCAGTTCGTTGAGCGCGTCGACCGCGCCCGGCAGCGCATCGCCCGCTGCGGCGGCCAGCGGGTGCTGGTGGTCAGTTCGGGCGGGCCCATTGCGGTTTTCGCGCGGCAGGCCTTGCAGGCACCGGCCAGTGCCGCCATCGCCCTCAACATGCAATTGCGCAACGCCAGTTTCTGCCAGTACTTCTTCAACCGCGACGCCTTTCATCTGGCCAGCTTCAACAGCGTTCCCCACCTGGACCTGGTGTCCCGCCCCAATTCAATTACCTACGGTTAATCGGAAAAGGATTCAAAGATCATGCAAGTCGATTCCAATCAATTTGACGTGGCGAAGCTGGCGGCCTATCTGACCGGCCATGTCGAAGGATTTCGCGGGCCGATGACGGTCGACAAATTCGCCGGCGGACAGTCGAACCCGACTTTCCTGCTCAAGGCGCACAGCGGCAATTACGTCCTGCGCCGGCAGCCGCCCGGACAGCTTCTCAAATCGGCGCACGCCGTCGACCGCGAATTCCGGGTGCTCTCGGCGCTGGCGAATACCGGCGTGCCGGTGGCGCGGGCCTTCCATCTGTGCGAGGACCGCGAGGTGATCGGCAGCATGTTCTACGTCATGAGCTACGAAGCGGGGCGGATCTTCTGGGATCCCGCCTTGCCCGAGATTGCCGTCGAACAGCGGGCGACCTACTACGACGCCATCCTGCGTTCGATGGCGGCCATGCACGATGTGGATGTCGCCGCCGTCGGGCTGGGCGATTACGGTCGCCCCGGCAACTATTTCGAACGCCAGATCGGGGTGTGGACCAAGCAGTACCGGGCGGCTGAAACCGAACGGCTGGAAGCGATGGAAACCCTGATCGAGTGGCTGCCGGCCAATTGTCCGGCGGCCGGCGACCATCCGGCGCTGGTGCATGGCGATTTCCGCATCGACAACATGATCTTCCATCCCGAAAAGCCGGAAGTCATCGCCATTCTGGATTGGGAGCTTTCCACGCTGGGCGACCCGCTGGCCGATTTCGCCTATTTCTGCATGTGCCTGCGCCTGCCGGCCGACGGCTACATCCCCGGCCTGATGGGGCGGAATCGCCGCGAACTGGGTATTCCGGACGAGGCCGAAATGGTTCGCCGCTATTGCGAACTGCGCGGCATCCCGGAAATCGCGCACTGGAATTTTTATCTGGCTTTCAGTTTCTTCCGCCTGGCGGCGATCGCGCAGGGCGTCAAGAAGCGGGCGATCGACGGCAATGCTTCCAGCGCCCAGGCCCTCAAGGTCGGCGAACTGGTGGTTCCGCTGTCCCGACTCGGGGTCGCCCTGGCCGAAGGGCATGGCGACGGGGTCGGGACGGCCTGAAATTCAATTAACGAAAAAACAGCACAAAAGGAGCAGGAGATGGGTACTAATTTGTTCGATCTCAGCGGCAAGGTCGCCCTGGTTACCGGAGCCAGCCGGGGCATCGGCGAGGCGATCGCCAGGCTTCTGGCGGAGCAGGGGGCGCACGTGATCGTTTCCAGCCGCAATATCGCCGACTGTCAGGCCGTCGCCGACGCGATCGTGGCAGCCGGCGGCAAGGCCGAGGCGCTGGCCTGCCACGTCGGCAAAATGGAGGATATCGACGCCGCCATCGGCGCGATCGAAAAGGCCCACGGCCGGCTCGACATCCTGGTCAATAACGCGGCCACCAATCCCTATTTCGGGCACATCCTGGATACCGATCTCGCCGCCTACACCAAGACGGTCGACGTCAATATCCGCGGCTATTTCTTCACGTCGGTCGCCGCCGGCAACCTGATGAAGAAAAACGGGGGCGGGGCCATCGTCAACGTCGCCTCGGTCAATGCGCTGCAACCGGGCGAAAAGCAGGGGATCTACTCGATCACCAAGGCCGCGGTGGTCAACATGACCAAGGCCTTCGCCAAGGAGTGCGGTCCGCTGGGCATCCGCGTCAATGCGCTGCTGCCCGGCCTGACCAAGACCAAGTTCTCCGGCGCGCTGTTCAACGACGACGATATCTACGACAACTGGATGGCCCGGATTCCGCTGCGCCGTCACGCCGAACCGAGCGAGATGGCGGGCACCGTGCTGTATCTGGTGTCCAATGCGGCCAGCTACACGAACGGCGAGTGCATCGTGGTGGACGGCGGTCTGACGCTGTAAGGAAATGGCCATGAATCTATCTTCATACAACGGGCAGGTCGTGATGATCACCGGCGCGGCCAGCGGTTTTGGCGAATTGCTGGCGCTCGAACTGGCCGCCATGGGCAGCCGCCTGGTGCTCGGCGACCGCAACGAGGCGGGGCTGGCGCGCGTCGCGGAGGCAGTTCGCCAGGCCGGTGCGGAAGTCATTGCGTTGCGCTGCGACGTGACCCGCGAGGCCGAGGTGAAGGCCATGGTCGACGCGGCCGTCGGGAAATTCGGGCGCCTCGACGTCGGCGTGAACAACGCCGGCATGTCGTCGCCGATGAAGGCGCTGATCGATACCGACGAAGCCGATCTCGACCTCAACTTCGCGGTCAATACCAAAGGCACGTTCTTCGGCATGAAGCACCAGATTCGCCAGATGCTGGCGCAAGGCGGGGGCGTCATCCTCAACGTGGCTTCGATGGCCGGCCTGGGTGCGGCCCGCAAATTGTCCGCCTACGCCGCGTCAAAACACGCCGTGCTCGGCCTGACGCGGACGGCGGCGGTCGAATATGCGCAGAGCAATATCCGGGTCAACGCCGTCTGCCCGTTCTACTGCGTCACGCCGATGGTGACCGAAAGCGACATGGGCGCCAAGCAGGAACTCTTCGCCCAGGCCTCGCCGATGAAGCGCCTCGGCGATCCGCGCGAAATCGTCGCGGTGATGCTCATGCTGTGCGCCCGGGAAAACTCCTACATGACCGGCCAGGCGATCGCCGTCGATGGCGGCATTTCCGCCTTTTAAGCCAATTACTGGAAAACTCAAAATGGAATTCGCATACTCTCCCAAAGTCAATGAACTGTGCCGCCGCGTCCGCGATTTCATGGATGCGCACATCGTTCCCCGCATGCGTCAATGGCACGAGGAAGTCCATCAGGGAATCTATCCGGTTTCCTTCATGGAAGACCTCAAGGCGCTGGCCCGCGCCGAAGGCCTGTGGAACCTTTTCCTGCCCGGTCTGCGCGACGACGAACCGGGTACCCGCCTGACCAACCTCGAGTACGCCCCGCTGGCGGAGATCATGGGGCGCGTCGGCTGGGCCGCCGAAGTCTTCAATTGCAATGCGCCGGACACCGGCAACATGGAATTGCTGCACATGTTCGCCAACGACGAACAGTACGCCACCTGGCTGCGTCCGCTGCTCAATGGCGAGATCCGCTCGGCCTTCGCGATGACCGAGCCGGACGTTCCCTCGTCGGATGCGACCAACATCACCACGCTGATCACCCGTGACGGCTCGGACTACGTGATCAACGGCCGCAAGTGGTTCATCACCAATGCGGCGCATCCCGACTGCAAGCTGCTCATCGTGATGGGCAAGACCGATCCCACCGCCGAAAGCCACCAGCAGCAGAGCATGGTTCTGGTGCCGCGCGACACGCCGGGAGTGGACATCGTCCGCAACATCAACATCATGAATCACTTCTCGCCCGAGGGGCACTGCGAGATCGTCTTCCGCAATGTGCGGGTGCCGGTCAGCAACCTGCTCGGCGAGGAGGGCAGCGGTTTTGCGCTGGCCCAGGCGCGTCTCGGACCGGGGCGGATCCACCACTGCATGCGTTCGATCGGCGCCGCCGAGCTGGCGCTCGAACTGATGATCGACCGCGCCCAGGAACGCAAGACGTTTGGCAAGTACCTGCATCAACACGGCACGGTCGGCGAGTGGATCGCCAAATCGCGGATCGAAATCGACCAGGC
Organism: Zoogloeaceae bacterium; assembly: GCA_015657735.1. Classification (GTDB taxonomy): domain Bacteria; phylum Pseudomonadota; class Gammaproteobacteria; order Burkholderiales; family Rhodocyclaceae; genus Zoogloea. The sequence continues at coordinate 3,106 of SSSX01000334.1, read as the reverse complement.
CCGGCTGCTCGTGCTCAAGGCGGCGTGGATGATCGACAACGTCGGCGCCAAGGAGGCGCGCAAGGAAATCTCGATGATCAAGGCACTGGTGCCCGGCGTCCATACCGCCGTCTGCGACCGCGCCATGCAGGTGTTCGGTGCCATGGGCATCAGCCCGGACACCCCGCTGGCCGATCACTGGACCTGGGGGCGCGCGCTGCGCTATGCCGACGGTCCCGACGAAGTGCATCTCCAGGCCATCGCCCGCATGGAGGTCAAGGCGGCCCGCGAACATCTGGGCGCGAGCGCCGCGTACCTGACGCCGCCCTTGCGGTGAGATGCAGCGGTGGCGAGGCATCGCCACCGCGGTCGGGCAGGGCGGTAGTGATGCCGCCCGCGCCGACCTGGAAGGGGGGTGTCTCCCTCCCCCTCGCGCAGACGGGGCCATTTGTCTTGCGTGGCGCCGGGCGATCCGGCGCCGGACCGTGTTCAGCGGTGATTCTGCGCGGGATCAAAATGCCTGCGGCTTGCCGCCGTCGTCAATTGCCTTCGGGAACAATTGGGATTAGCCTTGGTCTGGATTATTCAGTACGCCCGCCAAGCGGCGGCGCGACGGTTTTCTACCCATTGCCTTCGATAGCCAAACCCTGGAGAACACCATGAACGACGCGCAAGTGACCAAGGACAAACTCGTTTCCGACTTCAAGGCCGTGGTGGCCGATACCGAAGAACTGCTCAAGCTCACCGCCGGCCAGGCCGGCGAAAAGGTGGCCGACGTCCGCGGCCGGCTGGCCGAACGGCTCACCGCCACCAAATACAAGCTGCAGGATCTCGAAGCCGCCGTCGTCCAGAAAACCAAGGCCGCCGCCCGCGCCACCGACGACTACGTCCATGAAAACCCCTGGAAGTCGGTCGGCGTCGCCGCCGGTGTCGGCTTCCTGCTCGGCCTCCTGGTCAACCGCCGCTGACCGTCGCGATGAGCGAACCCGCGCCGACGCGCCTCGGCGAATCCCTCAAGGGCTTCGCCGAGTCAGGGCTGGCGACGGTCCAGACCCGGCTTGAACTCTTCGCCGTCGAACTGAAGGAAGAAAAGCTGCGTGCCGGCAGCTTCCTGTTCGACACCGTCCTTGCCGCGCTCTTCATCGGCTTCGGCTTCGTCTTCCTGCTGGCCTTCCTCACCGTGCTGTTCTGGGACAGCCACCGCCTGCTCGCCCTCGGCCTCGCCACCACCGGGCTGTTTGGCCTGGGCGTGTGGGTCGCCTCCCGTGCCGCCGCCCGCCTGCGCGCCGGCTCGCACCTGTTCGCCGCCAGCCTCGCCGAGATCGCCCAGGACCGCGAAGTCCTGCGCCGCAAGGAATGAGCCCCGAACTCGTCGAGCTGGCCCTGCGCAAGCAGCGCCTGCAACTCAGGAGCGCCGACCAGCGGGCCGCGCTGGTGCACCACGCGCGCGGCTTCACGCCGGTGTTGCGCGGCATCGACCGGATTGTCGATGGCGTGCAGTGGGCGCGCGACAACGCGCCCATCCTGTCCGGCGCCGCCATCTTCCTGTTCGTCGCCCGCCCGCGCACCGCGCTGCGCTGGGCGCGCCGCGGCTGGGTCGGCTGGCAGCTCGCCCGCCGCGTCCGCAATCTCGTTTCCTGAGGCCCGCCCGATGCCCACCGTCGACCTCGACGAAATCCGTCGCGCCCGCGACGAAGCCGACTGCCTGTGCGACGCCACCGAGGTGGACGCCGCGCTGCACCGCCTCGCCTCCGACATCACCGCCCGCCTGCACGACCGGAACCCGCTGATCTACGCGGTAATGAACGGTGGCCTGGTCCTCGCCGGCCGCCTGTTGCCGCGCCTGCCCTTCCCGCTGGAACTCTCCTACCTGCACGCCACCCGTTACGGCCACGCGCTGCAGGGCACGCTGCTCGACTGGCGCGTGCGTCCGACGCAGGATCTGCGCGACCGCACGGTGCTGGTTCTCGACGATATCCTCGACGAAGGTCACACCCTCGCCGCGATCATCGACTACCTCAAGGCCGAAGGCGCCCGCGACGTCGTCTCGGCGGTGCTCGTCCACAAGATCCACGAGCGCAAGGCCTACCCCGGCATGCGCGCTGACTTCACCGGCCTCGACGTGGCCGACCGCTTCCTGTTCGGCAGCGGCATGGACTACAAAGGCTACTGGCGCAACGCCGCCGGCATCTACGCGCTGAAGGGGCATTGAAGCCCGCGGCGCGGGGTCGGACAGTTCGATTCGCGGCTCCGGCCCCTGCCACCCGACCCGTGATCCCGCCCGCCATGACCGATACGCCCGACACCGTTCCCGCCCCGTCCGCCGCGGCCGGCGATACGCCGACCTGGCATCTGGCCGCCTCCGACGCCGAGCGGGTGGTGGCCGAGTTCGAGCACGCGCTGATCTGCCTGTGCGAGGCCTTCGGCCGCTACAACCAGCAGGGGCTGGCGGGGGTGCCGGGCGGGCTCAGCCTGTCGGGGCAGGACAACATGGTGCTGCACATCGTCGAGACGCTCGGGCGGCCCAAGAGCCTGTCGGACATCAGCCGCTTCATGAACCGCGACGATCTCGCCAACATCCAGTACAGCGTGCGCAAGCTGCTCAAGGCGGGGCTGATCGAAAAGGCCAGCGACCGCTCGGCGCGCGGCACCACTTATCGCAGCACCGCCGCCGGGCGCGCGGCGGTGGCCGATTTCGTGGCGCGCCGCCGCGAACTGGTGCTCGGCCCGGCCGAGGAGATGGCCCAGCTGCGCGAGCAGCTCCGCGCGGCGACCAAGGTGATGAGCCACTTCATCGGGCTGTACGACCAGGCCGCGAGGGCGATGTCCACCCGCCGCTGAGGCCGGCGCGTCAGAAGAAGCGGTCGAAGTGGATGCGTTCCGGCGGCAGGCGGTGGCCGGCCTGCAGGAGCTGCTGGAGCGCGTCGACCATCGGCGGCGGGCCGGCGAGGTAGAACTCGGCGTCGGCGAGGCGTTCGCCGAGGGTCGCCTGCACCAGTTCGTGGATCGGCCCGACCGGGCCGGTCCAGCCGGCGTGGCGGGCGGCGTCGGCGTCGGACACCGCGGCGTGGTAGCGGATCGCGGTGCCGAAGCCGGGCAGCGCGGCCAGTTCGGGCTCGCCGCACAG
>SSSX01000333.1 GCA_015657735.1 Zoogloeaceae bacterium | reverse complement strand
CCTGCGCAGGGCGGGGGATGGACGGCCCGGCGCGCCGCCGGGGTGGCGTAGCCGAGGCCGAAGAGTTGGGCCGTTTCGGCGATGCGCTGGACCCACGAGCCTTTGGCGGGGGCCATCGCGAGCACTTCGCCGGCCAGGCTCAGGGAGGCCGGGCTGTCGTCGGTGAGCCCGGCGACGAGGGCGCGTACCGCCAGCAGTTCGCAGCGCAGGGCAGCGTCGTTGCGGGTCTGCAGCATGCCGCTGGCGAGATCGTCGTGGATGGCCTGCACCGCGGCGACCGCCTCGCGCGGCTGCAGGCGGAGGGAATGGCACCACGCCTGGGCCAGGCGCAGCCGCAGGCGGCCGTGGATGAGATGGGGCGGCAGGCGTCCGAGCCAGGCGTGCAGGGTCCGCAGGTCGTTGCGCTCGATGAGTTCCATGGCGCAGTGCTCGACCCACGCGGCCGCGGCATCCTCGTCGCCGGCGGCCAGCGCGTGCCTGACCGCTTCCGGCCACAGCGCCTGTCCGGCCAGCCACTGGCTGGCGCGCCGGTGCAGTGCCGGCAGCGCGTCGCCGATCTGACGCCGGGCGCGGTCGCGCAGGTAGCCGGCGAACAGGGCGTGAAAGCGGTACCAGCTGCGCGCCTCGTCGAGCGGGGCGAGAAAGAGGTTGCGCCGTTCGAGTTGGTCGAGGAGATCGGCCGCGTCGTCGCAACCGGAGACGGCGGCAGCCAGCGCGGGGGACAGGCGGTCGAGGATCGACAGGCGCAGCAGGAAGTCGCCGAGTCGTGGCGGCAGGCTGGCGAGGACGTTCTCGTCGAGATAGTGGGCGATTTCGCGCCTGGCGCCGCCCAGGCCGGTTTCGATGGCGGGGTCGGCGGCGTGGCTGCGCAGGGCGATGGCGGCCAGCTGCAGGCCGGTGATCCAGCCTTCGGTGGCGCGCCACAGGGTATCGACCCGCGCGCTGTCGAGTTCAAGGCCGGCCACGTCGCGGAAGAAGCGCGCCGCGTCGGCGGGGTCGAAGCGCAGCGGCTCGGCGTCCTGGCGCAGCAGTTGATTGCGGCTCTGGAAGTGGCTCAGGGGCAGCCGAGGTTCGCTGCGTCCGGCCACCACCACGTGCAGGTTGTCGGGCGCGTGGCGCAGCAGGCGGAACAGCGCGTCGTGGGCGGCGGCGGAGTCGAGCTGGTCGAGATCGTCGAGGATCAGCACGACGGGGCGTCGGGCTTCGGCGATTTCGTTGATGAGCACCGACACGACGTTCTTCGCCGGGACGAGGGGGTCGTTGCGGACCAGGGCCTGGGCGCGCTGCCCCACGCCGTCGCAGGATGCGGCCAGCGCGGCGAGGATGTAGGCGCCGAACAGGTAGAGGTCGTCGTCGCGCTCCAGCGTGACCCACGCGCAGGCGATGCGCTGGCGGAGCAGGCTGGCGCGCCAGCTGGCCAGCAGGGTGGTCTTGCCGAAGCCGGCCGGTGCCACCAGCACGGTGAGCAGGCGGGCGAGTGCCGGGCTCAGCCGGTCGAGCAGCGCGGCACGGTCGACCAGGCTGCCGCCCATCACGGGCGGTGCGAGCTTGGTCCGGATCAACTCGCTTCCGGACACGGGTTTGTCTCCCTGCGGGGATGGTCGGGCGGGCGCCCGGCGGCCGTGGGCGCCCTTCGGCGCGCAGGGTAGTGCTTCCGTCCACGCGGGGCAAGGGCCGGCGCGTGGCGGGGCGCTGCGTGTGAGGTGCCTGAGAGGGGTGGGTCGGGCTGTTGTGGGAGGCTCTGCGGCGGGCGGACGCGACAGCGGGCCGCGCCGCGCTGTGGTGTCCGCCGGAGGGGCTTACTTTTCGACGAAGGCCCGCTCGATGACGTAGTCGCCCGGCGCGCCGATGTGCGGCGAAATCTTGAAGCCGCGGGCGTCGAGCATCTTGCAGCAGTCGTCGAGCATGGCCGGGCTGCCGCAGATCATCGCGCGGTCCACCGCCGGGTCGAGCGGAGGCAGGCCGATGTCTTCGAACAGCTTGCCGCTGGTCACCAGATCGGTCACGCGGCCCTGGTTGCGGAACTCTTCGCGGGTCACGGTGGGGTAGTAGATCAGCTGCTGGCGCACCTGCTCGCCGAAGAATTCGTTCTCCGGCAGGGACTGTTCGATGAACTCGCTGTAGGCCAGTTCGGAGACGTAGCGCACGCCGTGCAGCAGCACGACCTTTTCGAAGCGCTCATAGGTTTCCGGATCCTGGATCACGCTCATGAAGGGGGCGAGGCCGGTGCCAGTGGAGAACAGGTAGAGGTTGCGGCCGGGCAGCAGGTCGTGGAGCACGAGGGTGCCGGTGGGCTTCTTGCTGATGACGAGCGGATCGCCGGGCTGGAGGTGCTGCAGGCGCGAGGTGAGCGGGCCGTTCTGCACCTTGATGCTGAAGAATTCGAGGTGCTCTTCGTAGTTGGGGCTGGCGATGCTGTAGGCGCGGGTCAGCGGGCGGCCGTCCACTTCGAGGCCGATCATCACGAACTGGCCGTTCTCGAAACGCAGACCGGCGTCGCGGGTGACCTTGAAGCTGAACAGGGAGTCGTTCCAGTGACGGACCGAAAGGACGGTTTGCGTGCTCAGTTTGCTCATGACCGGACCTGCCTAGAATGTTGTATTGCAGCAATTCTAGCGAAACCGGTTGATCTGTAAATTGGTTTATATTGATATTAATATTCT
>SSSX01000332.1 GCA_015657735.1 Zoogloeaceae bacterium | reverse complement strand
GGATTGCATGTCGTGAAGAACCCCGTTCGTCCCCCCGTCGGGGTTTTTCCTTTTTGGCGCCTACATCAGGCTGCCGATCTCCTCGAAGTGGGCATCGGCCAGGGTGTTGCCGGGGGTAAACACGAGTTGCAGGATGAGGTCAGTGTGGCCGCCGAACCAGGTCTTTGACAGGGGGATCTTGCCGAAGACGCAAGGCCCGCCCCGGGGACGGAGCTGGGAGATGTTGGGGCTGCGCTCGACCAGCGCCTGGCATTCCGCTTCGGTCTTCACCGAAAAGGTGGTGCCGCGGGCGGTGAGCCGTCTGCTGGCGTCTTCAAGTGTCATTCCCGGTTGGAACTCGGCCTGCATCTCCGCAGGCAGAGGGCTGGGCGCGGGGGCGCAGGCGGTCACGGTGAGTAGGATGGCGCTGGTGAAAAGGGCGCGTGCTTTCAAAGGATGCTTTCGTGAAGGTCGATCTGGACCCGAGTATCCCACAGGGGCAGGGCCGTTGCACTTACCCCTGATGCGCCAGTCTGATACCCAGCATCGCCTCCCTGTAACCATCCTCCCGGGCGGCGAGCTTGCGCTTCATGCGCATGCTGATCTTTCCAAACTTGGCTTGGGTTGCGGTTTCGGTCTTGAGCAGATTGAGAACGATGCGCTTCAGCCGGGAGAGCTTGTCCGCGGCGTAGTCCTTGCGCACGGTGGCGGCGTCTTCCTGGAAATTGACGTCCAGCATCCAGTGCACGCCATTCTCAATGCCCCAGTGCGCCCTGACGGCTTTGGCAAAGTCGATGGCCGGCATGGCTCGGGACGCGATGTAGTAGCGCCGCTCTGGTGCCGATTCTTTGTTGCCGACTTTCCTCAGCGATTCGACCATGCCCAGCATCTTGCACCCGGGCCAGTGTTCGACATCCACTTCGCCGGCGTTGGCAGCCCCCCGGAACTCCTTCCACACGAAGCGGCCATGGGCTTCCTCAGAGAAGCGGGCGTATTGCCCGGCTTGCTGCAACGCCTCGCGCTGGGCGAGGCCGAAGCGCTCCTTTCCGCACCGAACCGCCAGCCAAGCGGCCAAGCAGGGTTGCCACTGAGCACCTGCAAGCATCCCAACCAGCACGCAAAGCGCAAGAAGCGCGTTCAGTCGCAGGCGGACCGCTGCCCACAGTTCTGTCCCGCAAGGGCTTCGCGAGGGGGCCCGGCGCGGCACAAGGTAGCCCTTGTATGGTTGCGCTTCTTCCATGCGAGCCCAAGCCGCATGACTTCGTCACACGCCCTCAGGGAGCGGCGTGCTGGCGCAGTTTGCGGTAGAGGGTTGTGCGGGTGATGCCCAGCTCGCGGGCGGCGGCGGAGATGTTCCCCTTGTGCCTGGCCACCGTGTCGCCCACCAGACGACCCTCGGCCGCCCGCAGGCTCTGGGCGGCCGGAGCGGGTGAAGTGAGTTCGGGGTCGTCCGTGAGCTCCTGGGGCAGATGCTCCGGTGTCAGGGTGTCTTCGTCGGGGGCCAGCATGGCGGCGGCGAGGCGCAGGGCATTACGTAGCTGGCGGATGTTGCCCGGCCACGGGTGGCGGCGGATCAGGTCGAGGGATGAGGCGGAGAGACGGATTGGCCGTCCCGGTGATTCGTCGTGGAGCAGGCGCCGCGCCAGTGCTTCGATGTCGCTGCGCTCACGCAGGGCCGGCAGTGACAGGCTCATCGCCGAGAGGCGGAAATACAGGTCAGGACGGAATTCGCCACGTTCACACAGTGCTTTCAGGGATCGGTGGCTGGCGCATACGAGGGAGAGATCGATGGTTTCCTCCAGGCCGCCTCCCAGCGGCGTGACCCGGCGGCTTTCGAGTACGCGCAGGAGCACCGCCTGTAGCTTGAGGGGCATGTCGCCGATTTCATCCAGGAAGAGGGTTCCCCCGTGAGCCTCCCGCAGCTTGCCTTTGGCGCCTTCGCTGCGGGCGCTGGTATAGGCTCCCGGGGTGTAGCCGAACAG
>SSSX01000331.1 GCA_015657735.1 Zoogloeaceae bacterium | reverse complement strand
GGCGCGGCGAGGCGAACCTGGTGCCGTGGGTTGGCCGCTGGCTGGCCGGCGGCGCGGCGCGGCGGGCGGCGCTGCCGGCGGTGCGCGAGCCGGGGCAGCCGATGGAGTTCCTGCACTGGTGGCCGGGCGAGGCGATGGACAACGATCACCATGGCATCCCGATCCCGCTCAGCGGCGAGCCGGTCGACCCCGACCTGATCCTCGTGCCGCTCAACGTCTTCGACGCCGCCGGCTTCCGCCTCGGCTACGGCGGCGGCTACTTCGACCGCACGCTGGCGGCCCTCGACCCGGCGCCGACGACGGTCGGCATCGCCTTCGAACTGGCCCGCGCCGACACCACCTGGCCGCAGCCCCACGACCATCCGATGGACTGGCTGGTCACCGAAGCCGGCTGCTGGCGGACCCGCGACTAGCCGCCACCGGCCCGGCTGTCGCGCCCCTTGGTGCGATACTCCAGCTGCCCGCGACGCAGGCCGAGCAGGCGGGCGGCGGCCGACAGGTTGCCGTCGGTGCGCGCCAGCGCATGGGCGAAGATCAGCGCTTCGGCCGCGCCGAACGAGCCGGCGGCATCCAGCAGGGCCGCGATGTGGCCGTCGAGCCCCAACGGCGCCGGCGCCACCGCGGAGTCGCCGGCCACGGCGGCGCGGGGCGACGTCTGCGGAAAGCGCTCGCCGCCCGAGAACAGATGCTGGACGTCGAGGTTGCCCCCTTCGTCGGCCAGGATGACGCCGCGCTCGATGATGTTCTCCAGCTCGCGCACGTTGCCCGGCCAGTCGTAGGCCCATAGCGCCGCGTTGGCGCGCTGGGTGATGCCCGTCAGACGCTTGCCAAAGCGCGCCGCAAAGCGCTTCACGAACACATTGACCATCAGCGGAATGTCCTCGCGGCGTTTGCGCAGCGGCGGAATCTCGATCGGAAACACATTGAGCCGGAAGAACAGGTCTTCGCGGAAGCGCCCGGCCCGCACCTCCTCGCGCAGATCGCAGTTGGCGGCGGCGACGATCCGCACGTCCACCGGGCGCACCTGCAGATCACCGACGCGCTCCACCTCCCCTTCCTGCAGCACCCGCAGCAGCTTGCCCTGGGCATGCAACGGCAGGCTGCTGATCTCGTCGAGGAACAGCGTGCCGCCGCTGGCCCGCTCGAAACGTCCCGGTCGCGACGCGGTGGCGCCGGTGAAGGCGCCCTTTTCCACGCCGAACAGCTCGGCCTCCACCAGCTCGCCCGGGATCGCCGCGCAATTGACCGAGATGAACGGCTGGTCGGCGCGCGGCCCGATGGCATGCAGCGTTTTGGTGAAACGCTCCTTGCCCACGCCGCTCTCGCCGAGGAACAGCACCGTCGCGTCGGTGGGCGCAACGCGCTTGATCAGGTGGGCCACCTCGTTGAACCCCGGCGACGCACCCACCAGATCCGGCAGCCCGCCGCCCTCGACGGCGACCTCGCCGGCGACCGGCGGACCGGCCCGGTGGCGGCGTGGCGCCGAGACGAAATCCTCGATCTGCAGGAAGCGCAGGTGCGCCTCGGCATCCTCGCAATCCTCCAGCGGCTCGCCCACCACCCGGCAGCGGGCGTGCCCCATGGCCACGCATTCGCGCTCGTGCCACAGGATCGGGCGGCCCATCAGCGCGGTGGTAAAGCCGCAGGCGTAGCCCGTCATCATCCAGCACGCGGGCGAACCGCTGATGCCGAAGTGCTGGCGATGGACCTCGGCCTCCCACGACGCCTCCCAGTAGTAATCGCCCCAGAACTCGCCGGTTTCGGTATTGAACTGCATGCGGTCGACCGCCTGGTTGCGGACGAAGCCCTCGATCTCGCGCAGCCGCGGCCCCAGTGCCAGCGTGCCCTCCAGCCCGCCCGGCGCGTGCTCCCGCAGGCCACGCGCGTCCTCGGTGCCCTGCTGGTAGCCGAGCCGGGTGAACAGCTCGCGGGTCTTGTCCAGCCCGAGCCGCTCGATCAACTCGCGGCGCAAGGCCGCCAGCGAGAAACCGTGCATCAGCAGCATGCGCTGGTCGAACAGCAGGATCTGCCCGCTGTCGGGTTCGAAACGCACGCAGCGGGACAAGGCCTCGTTGTCGATGGCTTCGGCGATGGCGGTCAGCGGACTTCGGGACGCATGAGGCATCGGGCAGACCCAGGCGATGAGCGAATTCTCATTTTAGGAAAATTTCTTCTTTTACAGAAACCCGGTTTTCTGATTTCAGAAATACCTCGCCACGCCCGCGCCAGCCGAAAAATCGCTGCGGCGCATCAATCATTAAAAATCAAAGTCTTAAAAATAAATTCCAGCCTGGCACGCCAGTTGCTTTACATCAATTGCCGGCCCGCACCGGCATCCGACTGACAACAAAACCACGCCGGAGGAGACCATGACTGCCCACCCCGCATCCGCGTTCTTTCCCGTGCGCGTGCACCGCAAAACCCGGCTCACCGAGCACATCGCGGGCTTCGAACTGGTGCCCGCCGATGACGCCCCGCTGCCGCCCTTCGCGGCCGGCGCCCACATCGACGTTGCGCTGCCGAACGGCCTCGTCCGGCAGTATTCGCTGTGCAACCCGCCCGGGCAGGTCGGCGCCTACGAGATCGGCGTGCTGCTGGCCCCCGCCGGCCGTGGCGGCTCGGCCAGCGCGCACCACGACATCGCCGAGGGCGACATCGTCCGCATCGGGGTGCCGCGCAACCACTTTCCGCTGGTGCCGGCGGCCCGTTCGCTGCTGTTCGCCGGCGGCATCGGGATCACCCCGCTGCTGTCGATGGCGTGGGCCCTGCACCGCGGCGGCGCCGACTTCGCGCTGCACTACTGCATGCGCCGGCGGGCCGGCGCCGCCTATCTCGAGCGCCTCGCCGACGCGCCCTTCGCACCGCGGGTGCACTGCCATCCGGACGACGAGCCGGCCCACCGGCTCGACGCCGCCACGCTGCTGGCCGCGCCGACGCCCGGCACCCACCTGTACGTCTGCGGCCCGCAGGGCTTCATGGATCACGTGATCGCCACCGCCCGCGCGCACGGCTGGCCGGACGACCATCTCCACTTCGAATACTTCGCGGCCCCCGCGCCGCAGGCCGACGCCCCCGCCGGCAGCTTCGAGGTCTGCGTGCCGAGCCGGGGCGTCGTCGCGCACGTGCCGCCGGACCGGAGCGTGGCCCAGACCCTGCTCGCCCACGGTGTGCCGGTGGCGCTGTCGTGCGAGCAGGGCATCTGCGGCAGCTGCCTGATGCGCGTACTGGAAGGCCAGCCCGAACACCGCGACCTGTTCCTGAGCGACGCCGAGAAGGCCGCCAACGACCGCATCCTGCCGTGCTGCTCGCGGGCCCGCGGCGGGCGGCTGGTCATCGATTTCTGAAGCGCCCGCCGCACGGCAGCGCTTCCCCGAGGCCGGCCAGCGCCGACCTCCCCCTTGCCGGGCGCCGGTCCGGCTTTCATCACCACCCACAAAAGCGAGGACGACATGGAGACCACCCGCAAAACCCCCTACCTGCGCAACACCTGGTACGTCGCGGCCCTGACGACGGAAGTCGGCGCCGACGGCCTGTTCACGCGCCGGCTGCTCGACACCTCGGTGCTGATCTACCGCCGCCAGGACGGCACCGCCGTCGCGATGCAGGACCGCTGCCCACACCGCTTCATACCGCTCAGCATGGGCAAGCGCGACGGCGACGACGTGGTCTGCGCCTACCACGGCCTCAAGTTCGACTGCACCGGCCAGTGCAAGCACAACCCCCACGGCACCGGCCACATTCCGCAGGCCGCGCGGGTCCGCACCTTCCCGCTGGTCGAACGCTACGGCTTCCTGTGGATCTGGATGGGCGACGCCGCCGCCGACCTCGCGCTGCTGCCCGACTTCAGCCCGCTCACCGACGGCGATCCGCACGGCGTCGGCTACACCTACATGCACCGCCAGGCCAACTATGAGCTCATCACCGACAACGTGATGGACCTGAGCCACATCGACCACCTGCACGGCGAGATCATCACCACCCGCGGCCAGCTCTCGCCCCAGGTGCCCAGGCTGCGCGAGACCGCCACCACGGTATCGGCCCGCTGGGAATGGAAGCAGACGCCGGCGATGATGATCTTCGCCAACTTTCTGCCCGAACCGCAGGCCGAGGCGCGCCACTTCTTCGACATCACCTACACCGCGCCGGCCAACATCCAGCTCTCGGTGGGCGCGACGCAGGGCAACGGCGCACTCGATCTGCTCGACTGCGTCGGCCAGTACGACCTGCACACCAGCACGCCGGAAACGGAAGGGTCGAGCCACTACTTCTTCGCCACCCGGCGCAACCACAACGTCGAGGACGCCGACTACAACGAGATGAAGATCCGCGCGATGCACGAGGCCTTTGTCACCGAAGACGGCCCGATCCTCGACGCCCAGCAGTCGGAGATGGGCACACCCGACCTGTTCAGCCTCAACCCGGTGCTGCTGACCAGCGACGTGGCGCCGGTGAAGGTGCGGCGCGTGCTGCAACGCCTGATCGCCGACGAGCGGGACGCCCGCCTCAAGGCGGTGGGCTGACCCGCCGCCGCGGCCGGCGCCCCGGCGTCGGCCGCCGCTTCAGCGCACCGGTCGCACGCCGTCGAGCGGGCTGGCCAGGATCGCCTGACGGATCACGTCGATGGCGCCGCTGCGCGGGTAGGTCACGCGCCACGCCAGCGCGATGCGGCGGAACGGCTCGGGCTCGTCGAAGGGCCGCACGGCGAGCAGCGGATTGCCGCCCGGCAGCGGCGCCGCGGCGGTGCTCGGCAGCACCGTGACGCCGGCGCCGGTGGCCACCATGTGGCGGATGGTTTCCAGCGAGCTGCCTTCCAGCGTGCGCTGCAGGCCCTCGCCGGAGCGGCACAG
>SSSX01000330.1 GCA_015657735.1 Zoogloeaceae bacterium | reverse complement strand
CAATGCCAGAAGTCTATAACTGGCAACTGGGACGGAAGATGCTGTATCCCTACGAGGAGCGGCATCCGAAGTGGCAGTTTGCCTTTGTGTTCAACATCAATCGCTGTTTGGCTTGTCAGACCTGTTCCATGGCCGACAAGTCGACCTGGCTCTTCTCGAAGGGGCAGGAGTACATGTGGTGGAACAACGTGGAAACCAAGCCGTACGGCGGGTATCCCCAGTTCTACGACGTGAAGATCACCCAGCTCATCGAGCAGGTGAACCCGGGCGGCCAGGTGTGGAATGTGCGGGTCGGCCGCAAGCACCACGCGCCGTACGGGGTGTTCGAGGGAATGACCATTTTCGACGCGGGCGCCAAGGTGGGCCAGGCGGCGATCGGGTACATTCCGACGGACCAGGAATGGCGGTTCGTGAACATCTACGAAGACACCGCGACGTCCATGCGGGCCTTGGTCGAGAACATCGACAAGTCCGGCTTTACGCGCGATGAACCGTGGCGGCTCTCCGGCAGCAGCTTGCCGGAACATGAGACGTATTTCTTCTACCTGCAACGGATCTGCAACCACTGCACGTATCCGGGCTGTTTGGCCGCCTGCCCGCGCAAGGCGATCTACAAGCGGCCGGAAGACGGCATCGTGTTGATCGACCAGAACCGGTGCCGTGGGTACAAGAAGTGCGTGGAGCAGTGCCCGTTCAAAAAGCCGATGTACCGGGGCACGACCCGGGTGTCGGAGAAGTGTATTGCCTGTTATCCGCGCATTGAGGGGAAAGACCCCTTGACGGGCGGCGAGCCGATGGAAACGCGCTGTATGGCGGCCTGCGTGGGCAAGATCCGCATGCAGTCGTTGATGCGCATCGGGGAAGACGGCCTGTGGGCCGAAGACCGCTGGCATCCCCTGTACTACACCATTCGGGTGGAGCAGGTGGCGCTCCCGCTGTATCCGCAGTGGGGCACCGAGCCCAACGGCTACTACATCCCGCCACGGCACAGCCCTCGGGGCTATGCGCGGCAGATGTTCGGCCCGGGCGTGGATAACGCCATCGAGAAGTACCTCGTGCCCAGCCGCGAACTGTTGGCGGTCCTCCAGCTCTGGAGAGCCAGCCAGCAGATCGTCTTCCGGTACGATGTCATTCCGGGTCCGAAAGTGTT
>SSSX01000329.1 GCA_015657735.1 Zoogloeaceae bacterium | reverse complement strand
GCCGAAGCGATCGCCGAGGGCGAAGCCGCCGTCGAGCTGGCGCTGCCGGCGATCCGCCACGCGCTCGAACGCTGAAACCTTCGCCTGCCGGGAGGCCGCGCCGTGTCTGACCTGATCGAAACCCTGCGCGCCATCGTCGGCGCGTCCCACTGTCTCGTCGCCGCCGACGACACGGCGCCGTACCTTACCGACTGGCGCGGGCGTTACACCGGCGCGGCGCAAGCCGTGATCCTGCCGGCCGACACCGCCGAGGTTGCGGCGGTGGTTGGCGCCTGTGCGGTGGCGGGTTGTGCCGTCGTGCCGCAGGGCGGCAATACCGGCTTGTGCGGCGGCGCGACGCCGCTTGCCGACGGCGCGGCCGTCGTCGTCAATCTGTCGCGGCTGCGCCGCGTCCGCCGGGTCGATGCCGACAACAACGCCATCACCGTCGAGGCCGGCGTGACGCTGGCCGCGGTGCAGGCGGCGGCGGCCGAAGTGGATCGGCTGTTTCCGCTCTCGCTGGCCAGCGAGGGCAGTTGCGAGGTCGGCGGTTTCGTGTCGACCAATGCCGGCGGCGTGCAGGTGCTGCGCTATGGCAACTCCCGCGAACTGGTGCTCGGGCTCGAAGTCGTGCTGCCCGACGGCCGCGTCTGGGACGGTCTGCGCGCGCTGCGCAAGGACAACACCGGCTACGATCTCAAGCAGCTTTTCATTGGCGCCGAAGGCACGCTCGGAGTCGTCACCGCCGCCACGCTGAAACTTTTTCCGCGTCCGCGCGATACCGTCACGGCGTGGCTGGCGCTCACCGATCCGGCGGCGGCGGTCAGCCTGCTCGGCCGCCTGCGGGCCGGAGTCGGCGACCGCGTGACGGCCTTCGAGCTGGTCAGCCGCCCGTCCCTCGATCTCGTCCTGCAGCACATCCCCGGCACCCGCGATCCGCTCGCCGCGGTGCATCCGTGGTACGCGCTCGTCGAACTTTCCGATACCCGCGTCGGTTCGGGCCTGGACGAATTGCTCGAGAGCGAACTTGCCCACGCCATCGCCGACGGGGCGCTGCCCGATGCTATCGTCGCCACCAGCCAGACCCAGGCCAACGCCCTGTGGAATCTGCGCGAGAACATTTCGGAAGCACAAAAGCGCGAAGGCGTCAGCATCAAGCACGACATCTCGGTGCCGGTCAGCGCGATTCCCGCGTTTCTCGGCAGGGCAGGGGAGCGCCTCGCCGCTGCGTATCCGGGCGTGCGCATCGTCTGCTTCGGCCATCTCGGCGACGGCAACCTGCACTACAACCTGTCGCGCCCGCAGCACGACGAGAACGATGCATTCATCGGCCGCAGCGACGACGTCAACCGGATCGTCTACGAACTCGTCCACGCCTCGGGTGGTTCCATCTCGGCGGAGCACGGCATCGGGCAGCTCAAGCGCGACATCCTCCCGCTTTACAAGCCGGCGCTCGAGCTCGAGCTGATGCGACGCGTCAAGCGCGCCTTCGATCCGGCCGGCCTGATGAATCCGGGCAAGGTGCTGGATGCCCAGGGCGACGCCGGCTGATTCTCGTTCGGCGTGAAATGGCCGAAAAGGGGTTTACAAGGTCAGGGTCGATGTCTATAATGCGCTTCTCGTTGCACGGGGGGTATAGCTCAGCTGGGAGAGCGCTTGCATGGCATGCAAGAGGTCAGCGGTTCGATCCCGCTTACCTCCACCAAGCGACGGCAGTAAAAACGGGTCCCCATCGTCTAGAGGCCTAGGACACCGCCCTTTCACGGCGATAACCGGGGTTCGAATCCCCGTGGGGACGCCAGGATCACAAGTCCTGCGGCAACGCAGGCAGTTGCAGCCAAAGCCGGGCTGCGGCAGCAGGTCAAGCGCGGAGTGGTAGTTCAGTTGGTTAGAATACCGGCCTGTCACGCCGGGGGTCGCGGGTTCGAGTCCCGTCCACTCCGCCACCATCAGGAAAGAGGGGAGCTCTTGCTCCCCTTTGTTCTGGTTTGCAGTCCCCATCGTCTAGAGGCCTAGGACACCGCCCTTTCACGGCGATAACCGGGGTTCGAATCCCCGTGGGGACGCCAGTTTTGCAGTAGAAGTAGCGGTTCTGTTGTTGGGTCGTGGGGGTATAGCTCAGCTGGGAGAGCGCTTGCATGGCATGCAAGAGGTCAGCGGTTCGATCCCGCTTACCTCCACCAAACGACAGCAGTAAAAACGGGTCCCCATCGTCTAGAGGCCTAGGACACCGCCCTTTCACGGCGATAACCGGGGTTCGAATCCCCGTGGGGACGCCAGGATCACAAGTCCTGTGGTAACGCAGGCAGTTGCAGCCGAAACCGGGCTGCGGCAGAAGGTCAAGCGCGGAGTGGTAGTTCAGTTGGTTAGAATACCGGCCTGTCACGCCGGGGGTCGCGGGTTCGAGTCCCGTCCACTCCGCCACCAATAAAAAGGGAGCGAAAGCTCCCTTTTTTGCGTCTATCGAATCCTTGCGTGCTTCGTTTGCGGTTTGCAAAAAATTTCCGTTTGCATAGCGGGCCGACTTCGCCGATCAAGCACCCATTTTGGGTTCCGGCTGACTCGGCAAGGTCTTGTTTCGTCAGGCTTGTCGAGTTTTTTTACACTAGTTTAGAAACTTGCCGGGCTCGGGTTTTAGTCGTCTGATTTTTAGCGATTTTATTTTTCTGGCCTGATTATTGCTCTACTTCGAGCCTGAGTATTCGGCTAAGGT
>SSSX01000038.1 GCA_015657735.1 Zoogloeaceae bacterium | reverse complement strand
TCCCGGGGTCAAGGCCCTGAAGGATGTGCAGCTGTCGATCCGCGCCGGCGAGATCCACTCGCTGATGGGCGAGAACGGCGCCGGCAAGTCCACGCTGATGAAGATCCTGTCCGGCGCCTACACGCCCGACGCGGGCGCCGAAATCCGGGTGGATGGCGCGGCCGTGACCATCGCCGGCCCGCTGGCCGCCAAGGCCCTCGGCATCGCGGTGATCTACCAGGAGCTGAGCCTGTGCCCCAACCTCAGCGTCGCCGAGAACATCTACCTCGGCCGCGAGCTGCGCCGCCACGGGCTGGTCGACCGCAAGGCGATGGGCGCCGCCTGCGCCGGCATCCTGCGCCGCCTCGGGGCCGGCTTCGGCCCGACGACCAAAGTGGCCAGCCTGTCGATCGCCGAACGCCAGCTGGTCGAGATCGCCCGCGCGCTGCACGCCGAGGCGCGCATCCTGGTGATGGACGAGCCGACCACGCCGCTGTCGTCGCGGGAGACCGATCGCCTGTTCGCACTGATCCGCCAGCTGCGCGCCGACGGTCTGGCGATCATCTACATCAGCCACCGCATGTCGGAAATCTACGACCTGTCCGACCGCGTCTCGGTGCTGCGCGACGGCACCTACGTCGGCACCCTCGAACGCGCCGCGCTGTCGGCCGACAGCCTGGTGCAGATGATGGTCGGGCGCGACCTGTCCGGCTTCTACACCAAGGAACACGCCCCCTACGATCCCGGCCGCGTGGTGCTGGCGGTCCGCCACGTCGGCGACGGCCGGCGGGTGCGCGACTGCAGCTTCGACGTGCATGCCGGCGAAGTCCTCGGCATCGCCGGGCTGGTCGGCGCCGGCCGCACCGAGCTGGCGCGCATGGTGTTCGGCGCCGACCCGCGCAGCGGCGGCGCGATCCACATCGACGGCGTGCCGGTGGACGTGCGCACCCCGCTCGACGCGATCCGCGCCGGCCTGGTGTACCTCACCGAGGATCGCAAGGCCCAGGGCCTGTTCCTCGACATGAGCGTCGAGGGCAACATCAACATCTGCGCCTGCGGCCCCGACGCCCGCCCCGGCGGCCTGCTCGACCGGGCCCGCGGCAAGGCCCGCGCTGCCGCCGCCATCGCCGCGCTGGGCATCCGCGTTGGCGACGCGCGGTGCAACGTCGGCGCCCTGTCCGGCGGCAACCAGCAGAAGGTGCTGCTGTCGCGCCTGCTCGAGATCAAGCCCCGCGTGCTGATCCTCGACGAGCCGACCCGCGGCGTGGACATCGGCGCCAAGTCGGAGATCTACCGGATCATCAACGCGCTCGCCCGGAGCGGCGTGGCCATCGTCGTCATCTCCAGCGAGCTGCCCGAGATCATCGGCACCGCCGACCGCGTGCTGGTGATGCGCGAAGGCGAGCTGGTCGCCGAGCTGGGCGGCCATTCGGGCGCCCCCATCGAGCAGGCCGCCATCATCGAATACGCCACCGGCGCCCGCCAGACCCTGCCGGCCGCCGCCTGAACCCCCAACACACCACGACAACTCCACCTCGACCGAGGAGACATCCATGAACACCCAAGTCAGCGGCGGCGTCGCCCCCCTCCCGCAAACCCCGGCCCCGTCCGTCACCGAGCGCCTGCACCAGCTGTTGCGCAGCGTCGGCATGCTGCCGGTGCTGATCCTGCTGTGCATCGGCTTCGGCACCCTTGCCGACGGCTTCTTCAGCCTGCAGAACGCCTCCATCGTCGCCCAGCAGGCATCGATCAACGTGGTCCTCGCCGCCGGCATGACCTTCGTGATCCTCACCGGCGGCATCGACCTGTCGGTCGGCTCGATCCTCGCCGCCGCGGCGGTGGTCACCATGCTGACCTCCAACCTCCCCGGCGCCGGCATGCTCGGCGTGGCGGCGGGCCTCCTGGCCGGCCTCGCCTGCGGGCTGGTGAACGGCGGCCTGATCGCCTTCGTGCGCCTGCCGCCCTTCATCGTCACCCTCGGCGCGCTGACCGCCGTGCGCGGCGTCGCCCGCCTGCTCGGCGACGACAAGACCATCTTCAACCCCGACCTGCCCTTCGCCTTCATCGGCAACGGCGCGGTGCTCGGCGTGCCCTGGCTGGTCATCATCGCTGCCGCGGTGGTGCTGCTGTCGTGGTTCATCCTGCGCCGCACCGTGCTCGGCGTGCAGATCTACTCGGTCGGCGGCAATCCGGAGGCGGCGCGCCTGTCCGGCATCAAGGTGTGGAAGGTGCTGCTCTTCGTGTATGCGATGTCCGGCCTGCTGTCCGGCCTCGGCGCGGTGATGACCTCGGCCCGCCTGTTCGCCGCCAACGGCCTGCAGCTCGGCCAGTCCTACGAACTCGACGCCATCGCCGCGGTGATCCTCGGCGGCACCAGCTTCGTCGGCGGCGTCGGCTCGATCGTCGGCACGCTGATCGGCGCGCTGATCATCGCGGTGCTCTCCAACGGCCTGGTGCTGCTCGGCGTGTCCGACATCTGGCAGTACATCGTGAAGGGCCTGGTGATCATCGGCGCCGTCGCGCTGGATCGCTACCGCCAGTCCGGCGCCCGCACCTGATCGTCGGGCCGCCGGCCTGCTGCCCAACGATCCTTCGATACACCTCACGTTTCGCCCCGCCGGGATGCCGGCACCGCGCGGGGTTTTCCACAAAGCCGGCACGGAGACACGCATCATGTTCAAGTCCACGACCCTCGCCACCGCCCTGACCCTCGCCCTTGCCGCCGGCAGCGCCGCCGCCAACGAGATCAAGTCGGTGGGGATCACCCTCGGCTCGCTCGGCAACCCCTTCTTCGTGACCATCGCCAAGGGCGCCGAGGCGCGCGCCAAGCAGCTCAACCCCAACGCCAAGGTCACCACGCTGTCGGCCGACTACGACCTCAACAAGCAGTTCACGCAGATCGACAACTTCATCGCCGCCGGGGTGGACATGATCCTGCTCAACGCCGCCGACGCGAAGGCCATCGC
>SSSX01000328.1 GCA_015657735.1 Zoogloeaceae bacterium | reverse complement strand
GGCAGCAGCGTCGGCAGCAGCTGGATGGCGGCCTGCGAGCCGGCCACCGGCAGCAGGCGGGGGTTGCCGTAGTAGGCGGCGGCGGCCGCTTCCAGCCCGTCGTCGGGCTCCGGCAGGCGCTGCCAGATGGTGGCCGGCACCACCGGCACCGGCCACGGGTTGGGATTGATGCCGGTCGACAGGTCGAGCCAGTCGGCCAGCGGAATGTCGTATTGCGCCGCCGCCTGGCGCAGGCGGCCACCGTGATCAAGCATGCAAGAACCCCGTCAGGAAAAGAATGGCCAGCCACAGCCACAGGCCGCGGCCGACCAGTGCGATGGCCCGGTCGAGATCGGCGGCCGTCGGCGGCGGGCCGTTGCCGAGCGGCGGCCGGCTTTCGCGGCGGCCATGATAAATCGCCTCGCCGCCGCATTGCACGCCCAGGCTGCCGGCACCGGCCGCCATCACCGGCCCGGCGTTGGGGCTTTCCCAGCCGGCCGCCTGCTGCCGCCAGCAGGCCAGTGCGTTGCCGGTGCGCCCGAGCAGGGCGTAGGTCAGCGCCGTCAGGCGGGCCGGCAGCCAGTTGAGCGCGTCGTCGATTCGCGCCGCCGGGCGGCCGAACAGGTTGTAGCGTTCGGTGCGGTAGCCCCACATGGCGTCCAGCGTGTTGGCCAGGCGGAAGAGCAGGGCGCCGGGGCCGCCGAGCAGGGCGAACCAGAACAGCGTGCCGAAGATGGCGTCGTTGCCGTTTTCCAGCACCGACTCCATGCCCGCCTTGGCCACCCCCGATTCGTCGAGCCCCGCCGTGTCGCGCGACACCATCCAGCCGACCCGTTGCCGCGCCTCGTCCAGCCGCCCTTGGCGCAGCGGACGGGCGACCGCTTCGGCATGTTCGGCCAGGCTGCGGGCGCCGAGCGCGAAGTAGAGCAGGGCGACGTCGACGGCGAAGGGGGCGACGGGGCGCAGCCAGCCGGCCAGCGCCACCCAGGGCGCGACGGCGAGCAGCCAGGCGACGAGGCCGGCCGGCAGCCGGCGGCGATTCAGGCGGCCTTCCAGCCAGCCGGCCAGGCGGCCGAAGCCGACCAGCGGGTGCCAGCGCCGCGGCTCGCCGAGCAGGCGATCGACGAGCACGGCGGCGAGCGCCGCCAGCGGCATCAGGAAAGGCGCCAGCGCCGGACTGTCGAGGCTCATCGCGGGTGGTTGCCGTCTTCCTGGATGGCCGCTTGCATGGCGCGCAGGGCTGCGGTCAACGGCAAATTTTGCGCCGAATCGGCATCGCCCCACTGCTCGTGGAAAACCAGTTCGTCGACCGGCAGGCGCGGCAGCCAGCCGGCCTTTTCCAGCTCCGGCCGGTCGTTGAAGTGGCTGACGTGGCCGATGCACAGGTAGGCGATGGGCACGATGTGGTGCGGAATGCCCAGCGCGTCCTGTAGCGCCTTTTCGTGGAAG
>SSSX01000327.1 GCA_015657735.1 Zoogloeaceae bacterium | reverse complement strand
TGGTCGGCGTGATGGCGCCGATGATCCGCAACCGCCTCGGGCAGGACCCGGCGGTCGGCTCCAGCGTCATCATCACCGCCGTCACCGACTCGGGCGGCTTCTTCATCTTCCTGGGGCTGGCGACGATCTTCCTGATGTAGCCCCGCGCGATCCGTGGGGGCGAATTCATTCGCCCGCCGAGGCAAACAACAGAGCGACCCGGCTCGACCGGTTGAGGGCGAATGAATTCGCCCCCACAGCCCCCCCGGCTCAGCCCCGGTTGGCGGCGAACCAGGCGTCCGCCGCGGCGACGGTCGAATCGATGTCGGCCTCGGAATGCGCCGCCGACACGAAGCCGGCCTCGAAGGCCGACGGCGCGAAGTAGTGGCCGGCATCCAGCATCGCGTGGAAGAAGCGGTTGAAGCGTTCGCGGTCGGAGGCCATCACGTCGGCGTAGCTGTGCGGCACGGCCGTCGCGAAGTACAGGCCGAACATGCCGCCGACCGAGTCGGCGACGAAGGCGGCGCCGTGCTTCGCGGCGGCCGCATTGAGGCCGGCGACGAGACGCGCGGTACGGGCGCCCAGCACCTCGTAGAAACCCGGCCGGGCGATCTGGTCGAGGCTGGCGAGGCCCGCCGCCACCGCCACCGGGCTGCCCGACAGCGTGCCGGCCTGATACACGCCACCCAGCGGCGCGATCTTTTCCATGATGTCGCGGCGGCCGCCGAAAGCGCCAACCGGCATGCCCCCGCCGATCACCTTGCCGAGCGTCGTCAGATCGGGCGTGATGCCGAACAGGCCCTGCACGCCGCGCGGGCCGACGCGGAAGCCGGTCATCACCTCGTCGAAGATCAGCACCGCGCCATGCTCGGTGCACAGACGGCGGAGCAGGTGCATGAATTCGGCCGACGGCTTGACGAGGTTCATGTTGCCGGCGATCGGCTCGATGATCACGCAGGCGATCTCGCCGCCGCGGGCCTTGAAGGTTTCCTCGAGCTGGGTCGGGTTGTTGTAGTCGAGCACGACGGTGTGCTTGGCGAAATCTTCCGGCACGCCGGCCGACGAGGGGTTGCCGAAGGTCAGCAGCCCCGAACCGGCCTTGACCAGCAGGCTGTCGGCGTGACCGTGGTAACAGCCCTCGAACTTGACGATCGCGTCGCGGCCGGTAAAGCCGCGCGCCAGGCGGATCGCGCTCATCGTCGCCTCGGTGCCGCTCGACACCAGCCGCACCATTTCCATGCTCGGCAGCAGTTCGCACAGCCGCTCGGCCATCTCGATCTCGCGCTCGGTCGGCGCCCCGAACGACAGGCCGTCGAGGGCCGCCGCGCGCACCGCCTCGACCACCACCGGATCGGCATGGCCGAGGATCGCCGGCCCCCACGAACCGACGTAGTCGAGGTATTCCTTGCCATCGGCGTCCCACACCCGCGCGCCGGCCGCCTTTTTGAGGAAGCGCGGCGTGCCGCCGACCGAGCGGAAGGCGCGGACCGGCGAATTGACGCCGCCCGGGATGGTGCGCTGGGCGCGGGCGAAGAGTGCTTCGTTGCGACTGGTCATGCTGGAGACTTTCTGAGGGGTCAATCGAACAGCCCGGCGTAGGCCGCCGCACGGGCGGCCGGGTCGGGCGCGGAAAAGACATCGCTGATCACGGCCAGCAGGTCGGCGCCGGCGGCGATCAGCGCGGGCGCGG
>SSSX01000326.1 GCA_015657735.1 Zoogloeaceae bacterium | reverse complement strand
GCTGGAGGAAACCGCCGGCGGCCTCGCCGCCGCGACCCAGGCTCAGGCCAGCCGGACCATCGCCGAAGTGACGCGGCTGATGGAGACGGCGGCCGAAGCCCCGCGCGCCGCCGCCGAGGTGATCGGCCGGCTGCGCCAGGAGTTGTCGGCCAGCATGGCGCGCGACAACGCGCTGCTCGACGAGCGCAGCCGCATCATGGAAACGCTGGCGGCCCTGCTGGACGGCATCAACCACGCCTCCACCGAGCAGCGGACGGCGATCGACGCGCTGGTGGCGTCGTCGGCGGCGCTGCTCGAGCGCGCCGGGGCGCGCTTCGAAGACCGGATCGGCGCCGAGTCGGCGACCCTCGCCGAGGCCGCCGCCCAGGTCGCCGGCGGCGCCATCGAGGTGGCCAGCCTCGGCGACGCCTTCGGCCTGGCGGTGCGGCTGTTCGGCGAATCGAACGACAAGCTGCTCGCCGGCCTGCAGCGCATCGAAGGCGCGCTCGGCAAGTCGATGACGCGCAGCGACGAGCAGCTTGCCTACTACGTGGCCCAGGCGCGCGAGATCATCGACCTCAGCATCACCTCGCAACAGCAGATCGTCGCCGACCTGCAGCAGATTTCCGGCGGGCCGGCCGCCGCCGACGGGGCGTGACGATGGACATGGACGACAGCGACGCCGGCAGTGGGCACGGCACGCCGGTGTGGGCCGTCTTCGGCGACCTGATGGCGGGCCTGCTGGGCGCCTTCGTGCTGATCCTCGTCGGCGTGCTCGGCGTGCACCTGGAACTGGCGACTACCCTGGAAGCCGAGGTGCACAAGCGGCAGCTCGAGGAGCAGCGGCGGCTGGCGCTCGAAAAGGCGCTGGCGGTGCCGCTGGCCTCGGGGCGGGTCACGCTCAACAACGGCCGCATCGGCATCAGCGGCAGCGTGCTGTTCGCGCTCAATTCCGATCAGCTCCAGCCGGAGGGCCGGGAGCTTCTGAAGACGCTGGCCGCACCGCTCGGCGCCTATCTCGGCAGCCGCGACGAGATGCTGATGGTCAGCGGCTTCACCGACGACCGCCCGATGCGCGACAGCAACCGGCAGTTCGCCGACAACTGGGAGCTGTCGGCCCAGCGCGCGCTGACCGTGACCCGTGCGCTGATCGACGAGGGCATTCCGGCGGCGTCGGTGTTCGCCGCGGCCTTCGGCCCCGAGCAGCCGGTGGCCTCCAACGCCGACGCGAAGGGGCGTGCGCAGAACCGGCGGGTCGAGATGGCGCCGGTGCCGAAATCGTCCGGCGGGGGCGGCGAGCCCCGTGGCTGAGGCCGGCGCACAGCTCGACGCGCTGCGCGCGCGCGGCGCCGACCGTTTCGATCCGGTCGGTTTCGGCTTCCTCGAAGCGCTGGCCCGCCGCAGCGCGACCCAGCAGGGCGGCCTCCGCCGTCTGCTCGACGCCCGGCTGGCCGGCGCGCTGCAGGACTTTCGCGCGCGCTTCGAGGGCGCGCCGGCGGCCGGCCCGGCCGGCGACGACACCGTCGCGCCGCTGAGCGGGCTGCTTGCCTACATCCGCCAGCGCTCGCCGGACACGCCGGCCGGGGCGCCCGCCGAGCTCAAATCCGTGGCCCGCTTCCGCACGACGTGGTCGAGGCTCAGCGTCGACCGCCAGCTCGCCGAGGCCGTCGCGCAGGCGCCGGAGCACGCCGGCCCGCTCAATTCGCAGCGCCTGGTGCTGCAGGCACTCAAGGCGATGCGCGACATCGCGCCGGACTACCTGCAGCATTTCATGTCCTACGCCGATGCGCTGCTGTGGCTCGATCAGATCGACGCCGGCAGCCGCGCGGTGCCGAAGGGCGCCGTCCGCGGCGAGCGCGACAGGAAGCGCAAGCCGGCGCGCGGCAAGGGCTGACCGCGCCGCAGGCGTCAGCCGAGCAGCGGCTCCGGCGCCGCGGCCGGCGCCTGCAGGCCGGCGGCGACCAGCTCCGCCAGCGCGTCGAGCAGGGCGTAGCGCCGGCGGTACATCGCCCGCTTGTGGGCCGGCATTTCGTCGGGCGTCCGGCGCCGCGTCTGGTTCGGCAGCAGCCAGGCGCCGTCGGGTTGCTGCACGGCGCCGTGCTCGCGCCAGTAGGCCCGGTAATCGAACTTGAACTCGTCGTCCTGCTTTTTGTAGCGCGTCACCTGATGGGCGGAGTCGATGCCCCGGATGTGCCGGATGCCCCAGCACGCGCAGGCCATCTTGAAGACTTCGAGCAGCATGAAATGCGGCCGCAGGCCGTGGGCGCCCTTGGTCAGGCTGCGGATCACGCCGGGGGCGCTGTCGTCGTGGCGCTTGATGCCCTGCACCGAGGCGATCAGGACGGAATCCGGGCCGGTGAAGCCGAAGCTCAGGTTGAACAGCGGCCGGTTGTCGGCGTCGTTCAGCGAAAAGGCCCAGAAGCCTTCGATGCGCGTCGGCCGGTTGATCGCCAGGTCGACCGAAAAACCCGGCTGCGCGCCGACCCGCACGCCGTGGCCGGCGGCCAGCAGGCGCATCGTGTCGGTGCCGAACTTGTCCGCGGCCACCGTCAGGTCGACCATCAGGCTGTCGAAACGCTGCCACATCGAATGGCGGCGGTCGAGGTAACGCCTGAACAGCACGAAGAAGTTGGACGGCGTCGCCACGAACAGCTGGCGCCATTCGGGGTAGGTGTCGAGGAGCCGCAGCAGGCGGGCGCGCTGGCGGGCGGTGAGCAGCAACAGCAGCGCGTACTTGTAGCGGTGGAAAGCCCGTTTCATGCGCGCCGGCCCGAGGACGTGACGGGCTTCGGGCCAGGTCATGGTGTGTCC
The DNA here is from genome assembly GCA_015657735.1 of Zoogloeaceae bacterium. Lineage (GTDB taxonomy): Bacteria > Pseudomonadota > Gammaproteobacteria > Burkholderiales > Rhodocyclaceae > Zoogloea. The sequence goes on along the minus strand of SSSX01000326.1, from coordinate 4,147 downwards.
CGGCAGCAGCCGGCCGGGCGTGTCGCTGGTGTGCTTGAGGTGGAACGATGCAGAAGGAATCATGAGTCGGGGTCCGGGCCGGTTGTGCCGGGCTGGCGGCGGATGGCGCATCTCCTCCGCGTGCAGCCGTGCGTCGGAAAGAGCCTAACCGGTCAGGCTTTAGGCAGCTTGTCGCCAGGCTTGCGCGGAGCTTGCAGGGCGTCCCGCCGGGCCACGGCTATGGACTTGTGGCGTCGCTGTTGCTATAAATTGATACAGCAACGGAGACCCGCCCTCATGCCTCGACCCACATCCCCGCGTTTCATCTGCCCCCACTGCCACAGCCCGGTCGACCCGCGCGCGATGGATGCCGCCACGGCGCCAGGCGGCGACTACCGCATCTGCCCGGTCTGCGACGAAGCGGTGGCGCTGGCGTCCGGCCTGCGGCCCGCCGGGCCGGCGGCGGCGCGCCGCCGCAGCGCGGCCGAAGTCACGGAGTCGGTGCAGTGAACGCCCCGGCCGCCCACCTCGTCCCCGACTACCTTGCCGGCCTCAACGACGCCCAGCGCGATGCGGCGCTCCACGGCGCCGATGCCGGCCCGCTGCTGGTCATCGCCGGCGCCGGCTCGGGCAAGACCAACACGCTGGCCCACCGCGTCGCCCATCTGCTGGCCGAAGGCGCCGACCCGGCGCAAATCCTGCTGCTCACCTTCTCGCGCCGCGCCGCCGACGAGATGATCCGCCGCGTCCAGCGCATCGCCGCCAAAGTCTCGCCGCGCCACGCACGACTCGCCCAGGGTGGCTTTCCGTGGGCCGGCACCTTCCACAGCGTCGGCGCCCGCCTGCTGCGCGAGTTCGCCGGCCGCATCGGTGTCGACCCCGGCTTCACGATCCACGACCGGGAAGATTCCGCCGACCTGATCAACCTCGTCCGCCACGAGCTGGGCCTGTCGGCCAAGACCAGACGCTTCCCGATGAAGGGCACCTGCCTGGCGATTTACTCGGCGGCGGTCAATACCTGCGGCAGTCTTGGCGAGGTGCTGCAGGCCAGCTTTCCGTGGTGCAGCGAATGGGAAGCGGACCTGCGCGCGCTGTTCCTCGCCTACGTCGAAGCCAAGCAGGCCCAGCAGGTGCTCGACTACGACGACTTGCTGCTCTACTGGGCGCAGATGGTCGCCGATCCGGCGCTGGCGCGGGAGGTCGGCAGCCGTTTCCGCCACGTGCTGGTCGACGAGTTCCAGGACACCAACCGCCTGCAGGCCGGCTTGCTGCGGGCCATCAAGCCCGACGGCCGCGGCCTCACCGTGGTCGGCGACGACGCCCAGTCGATCTACAGCTTCCGCGGCGCCACGGTGCGCAACATCCTCGATTTCCCGCAGCAGTTCGAGCCGCCGGCCCGCCGCGTGACGCTCGACCGCAACTACCGCTCGACGCCGCCGATCCTCGCCGCCGCCAACGGCGTCATCGCCCAGGCCAGGGAGCGCTTTTGCAAGGATTTGTGGAGCGAGCGCCCGTCGGGCGAAAAACCCGCCCTGGTGTCGGTGCGCGACGACGCCGACCAGGCCGGCTACGTCGTCGAGCAGGTGCTCGCCCGCCGCGAGGCCGGGCTGCGGCTCAAGGCCCAGGCCGTGCTGTTCCGCGCCTCCCACCACAGCGTGCGGCTCGAAATCGAACTCACCCGCCGCAACATCCCGTTCGTGAAGTTCGGCGGCCTCAAGTTTCTCGAGGCGGCCCACGTCAAGGATGTGCTCGCCGTGCTGCGCTGGGCCCAGAACCCCCGCGACCGGGTGTCCGGTTTCCGCGCCATCCAGCTGCTCGCCGGGATCGGGCCGAAGACCGCCGGCCGCATCCTCGACAACCTCCAGGCCGCAGCGCCGGGCTGCGCGCTGCTCGCCGAGCAGCCGGTGCCCGACGGCGCCCGCCCGGCGTGGCGCGAATTCGCCGCGCTGATCGCCGGGCTGGAATCCGCCGACACCTGGCCGGCGCCGCTCGAACGCCTCGCCCAGTGGTACGAAAGCCAGATGGAACGCCTGTTCGACGACGCCCAGGTGCGTCAGGCCGACATCCAGCAACTCGCCCGCATCGCCGCCACCTACCCGGGCCGCGAGCGCTTCCTCACCGAGCTGACCCTCGATCCGCCCGACGCCACCAGCGACGAAGCCGGCGTTCCGCTGCGCGACGAGGATTACCTGATCCTGTCCACCATCCACTCCGCCAAGGGCCGCGAGTGGTCGGCGGTCTCCCTGCTCAACGCCGTCGATGGCTGCCTGCCGTCCGACCTCGCCACCGGCAGCGAACACGAACTCGAGGAGGAGATGCGCCTGCTCTACGTGGCGATGACGCGCGCCCGGGATCACCTCGACCTGATCGTCCCGCAGCGCTTCTACGTCACCGGGCAGGCCGGCAGCGGCGACCGCCACGTCTACGCCAGCCGCACGCGTTTCATCCCCAACCGGCTGCTCGACCGGTTCGCCAGCCGCAGCTGGCCGCCGGTCGAGCCCACCGTCACCGGCACGCCCGAATCGCGCCAGCACGCCATCGACCTGGCCGCGCGGATGCGGGCGATGTGGCGTTGAGCGGAGCGCACCCGGCCGCTGCGCGCAAGCGCCCGAACAGTGCGACACTGCGGCTGCGGCCCGATCCCGCCGGAAATCCGGAGGCGGCCGGGCGTCGCCCCCGTCACCCCCCAGCCACCAGGAGAAACGCATGAGTTCACTGAAATTCGTCGGCATCTGCGGCAGTCTGCGCCGCCAGTCCACCAATCGCGGCCTGCTGCGCGCGGCCCAGGCCGGCCTGCCCGCCGGCGTCAGCCTCGATGTCGTCGATCTGTCCGACGTTCCGTTCTACAACGCCGACCTCGCCGACAAGCCCGACAGCGTGAAGCGCGTGCTGGCCCAGATCGGCGCCGCCGACGCGGTGGTGTTCGCCTGCCCCGAATACAACTACTCGATGGCGCCGGCGCTGAAGAACATCATCGACTGGGCCTCGCGCGAGCCGGACAACGCGCTGCTGGCCGGCAAGCCGGCGTCGATCATGGGCGCCGGCGGCGGCATGGGCACTTCGCGGTCGCAATACCACCTGCGCCAGGTCTGCGTGTTCCTCGACGTGCATCCGCTGAACAAGCCGGAAGTGTTCTCCAATGCCTTCGCCGGCGCCTTCGACGCCGACGGCAACCTGACCGACGCCCACCTGCAAAAGCTGGTCGCCGACCAGATGCAGGCACTCGCCAACTGGACGCGCCTGCTGCGGCCGCGGTGAATTCCGACGACCTGAAGCTGTTCGCCCTCATCGTCCGTGCCGGCAGCGTATCGCGGGCCGCCATCGAGACGGGCGTCGACCAGTCGACGGTCAGCCGGCGCATCGCCGCCTTAGAGAAAGAATGCGGCGTCCGCCTGTTCCATCGCAGCGGCCGCGGCGTCGTGCTGACCGACCGCGGCCGGCAGTTGCTCGACTACGCCACGGCCGTCGACAAGCTTCTCGACGAGGCCGGCCAGGCGCTGCGCGAGGGCGCCGCCGGCGGCCCCGAGCGTCTGCACATCGCCGCCCAGCCGACCATCGCGCAGATGCTCTTCGCGCCGCTCGGCAAGGCCCTCGCGCAGCGCTTCCCGGCCACCCGGCTGCGCTTCGTCGACGCGCTGGCCAGCCAGATCCTCGAATGGCTGGCCGACGGCGAGCTGGACGTGGCCATCGTCTATCTGCCCGAGCATAGCGGGGCGATCCGCCACGACCCGCTGTTCGACGAGGGCGTGCATCTCGTTACCGCGCCGGATTTTCCGCTGGCGCAGGCCACGGCGCCGGTGGCGCTGCTCGGCGAGGTGCCGCTGCTCCTCCCGAGCACCCACCACGGCCTGCGGGCGCTGGCCGAAGGCCTGGCCGCCCGCCACGGCTTTGCGCTGCGGCCGGCCCCCGAATGCGACGGCTCGACCGCCGTCGTCAAACGCCTGGTCATGCACGGTTGCGGATGCACGCTGCTGCCGCTGGCGGCGGTGGCCGACGAGGTCGCCGCCGGCCGGCTGAAGAGCTTCCGCCTCATCGACCCCGAGGTGCGGCGCCGGGTCGCCATCGTCCAGGGGCGCAACCGCGCCACGCCCCCCGGCCTGTGGGAGGCGCTCCGGCTGGTCCGCACCACGGCCGCCGAGCTGGTCGCCAGCGGCGCCTGGCCGGACGC